>JAAZMQ010000090.1 GCA_012798745.1 Bacteroidales bacterium | reverse complement strand
TGGATAGAATAGCTGAAGGCGCTCTAAAGAAATTCTACAAAGAAGTTACTTTGTTACAACAAGAATATATAAAAGATAACAAATTAACTGTTGGCGAATTTCTAAAACAACACGATAAAGATTTGGAGGTTGTTGATTTTAAGCGCGTTTCGTTGAATGATTAATTCTTTTTTCGATTATATATAAAAAATCAAGTAGGAGGAAAATAAAATGATTTTCCTCCTACTTTTCATATCCCCGACCTCTCACACCGCCATACGCATGGTTCTCGTAAACGGCGGTTTTTTGTTTTAAAACCCAAGTTTCTTTCAAACAAAAATATATTTGCAAGTTGTAATCAAATTTTTTCACTTTTAATTTCTTATTATCCGATAAAAACCTATCTTTGCAATAAATTTATACGTTTACGATGAATAACCTATATTCAACATACGTTCAAAACATTTCTTCTACAACAATTACAATGACCCCTTGGGGGGTTATCTGATATCTTATTATTCCGCAAACAATTTTCTTGTTTTCACGAACCATTCGGTTCTCGCTTTCAAAAACATCCATTTCTTTTTTAATATTTAATCGCCGTTAAAACCAAAAACGGATTAATTGTTCATAATATGAAAGTTATGAAATTTGGTGGGACTTCCGTAGGAACCCCTGAAGGTTTAAAGATAGTAAAAACCATTATCGAATCGGAAAAAGATCCCGTAATTGTTGTTGTATCGGCACTGGCTGGAGTTACCGACAGACTTTTACTTGCAGCCGATTTTGCTGTTAAATCAAATGCAGGTTATAAAACCATTTTGGAAGAAGTCATTCTCATGCACGAAGAATTAATTGAGCAAACAATTACCTCACGTCAAGAAAAAGAAGAAATAAAGCAAAAAATACAGATCCTCTACGAGGATTTGCGAAACATTTTACGCGGCGTGTTTCTCATTGGCGATCTGTCACAAAAAACTTCCGATAAAATCGTAAGCTATGGCGAACGATTATCTTCGCTTATCATCAGTAAAATAATTAACGACGCGAAACTTTACGATCCAACACAATTTATCAAAACGTCAATCCAGTTCAACAGCCATATCCCCGACATCCCGCTTTGTTACGAACTTATTAAAAAAACGTTTTCCGAATCCCCCCTTCCTAAAGTAATGCTGGTACCCGGCTTCATTTCATCAAGTAGTGAAGAAAACGACATTACCAATCTTGGGCGTGGCGGATCGGATTATACAGCGGCACTTATAGCTGCAGCTATGAATGCTTCGGTTCTTGAGATATGGACAGATGTCGATGGTTTTATGACTGCCGATCCTAAAATAATCAACTCAGCATATGTAATTGATGAACTCTCGTTCATCGAAGCTATTGAATTATCTAATTTTGGAGCAAAAGTGATTTACCCACCTACAATTTTCCCGGTTTACCACAAAAATATTCCCATCCGCATAAAAAATACATTTAATCCTCAAGCGGGGGGAACGCTCATCCGTAATATAAAGCCGCAAAGCAACGGAAAAATCATCAAAGGCATTTCGTCAATTCAAGATACAGCACTCATTACTATTCAGGGATTAGGCATGGTGGGTGTAATCGGTGTAAATAAACGTATTTTTTCGGCATTGGCAAATAGCGGAATAAGTGTTTTTCTTGTCTCGCAAGCATCGTCGGAAAGCAGTACCTCAATTGGCGTTCGTACACAAGACGCAGCTCTGGCACAAAAAGTATTGAACAAAGAATTTGCCCAAGAAATTGCAATGGGAAGTATCAATGAAATTACCGTTGAGTATAATCTTTCCACTATAGCTATAGTAGGCCAAAACATGAAACATGTACCCGGAATAGCAGGAAAATTTTTCGGCACATTAGGCCGAAGCGGTATCAGTGTAGTGGCTTTGGCACAAGGAGCATCGGAAACCAATATTTCATGCGTAATTTCAAAAAACGACCTGAAAAAAGCATTGAATGTAATTCACGATTCATTCTTTCTTTCGCCTTATCAAGAACTTAATTTATTCGTTGTTGGAACAGGTACAGTGGGGAATAAACTGCTTGCCCAAATACAACAACAAAAACATACCCTTGAAGAGCAAAACAAACTGCGAATCAATATTGTAGGTATAGCTAATAGTCGCAAAGCCTTGTTCAACAGAGAGGGTATATCGCTCGAAAATTACCAAAAAGAACTGGCAACAAACGGTATAAAAAGCTCACCGGCTATCGTTCGGAACGAAATACTAAAAATGAATATCTTTAATGCTGTTTTTGTGGACTGTACTGCAAGCAAAGAGATTTCAGACCTATACGAAGAATTAATGTCGAAAAATATTTCGGTAGTCACAGCAAACAAAATTGCCACTTCGTCCTCGTACGAAACGTATCGACGTCTGAAAGAGACTGCACGAAAAGCAGGTGTAAAATTTCTTTTCGAAACAAATGTCGGTGCGGGACTTCCCATTATCAACACAATGAATTCGCTTATCAATTCGGGCGATAAAATCATAAAACTGGAAGCCGTGCTTTCAGGTACACTGAATTTTATCTTTAACACACTAAGCAAGGATATTCCTTTCAGCAAAGCCATCCGCATGGCAGTAGAGGCTCACTATGCCGAACCCGACCCGCGAATTGATTTGAGTGGGCTCGATGTGATTCGTAAACTGGTAATCCTCTCACGCGAAGCAGGAGCTAAGGTGGAACAAAGTGATGTAAAAAAAGAATTATTTATCCCTCAAAAATATTTCGAGGGAACTTTGGAAGAATTCTGGGAAAATATTCCTCAAATGGATGAAGCTTTTGAAATTCGAAGAAAAAAACTCGAAAAAGAAGGCAAAAAACTTCGTTTTGTAGCTGTTTACGAAAACGGACAATGTGAAGTGGGGCTGCGCGAAGTAGAACAAGGTCATCCCTTTTACGATTTGGAAGGGAGTAATAATATCATTATGATTACAACAGAACGCTATAACGAATACCCAATGGTAATAAAAGGGTACGGTGCCGGTGCAAACGTTACAGCAGCAGGTGTTTTTTCGGATATCATTTCCATTGCAAATATCCGGTAACTATTTTTGCTTATGAAATACATTATTATACTTGGCGACGGAATGGCAGACGAACCCATTGAACAACTAGGAAATAAAACGCCGTTGCAAGTTGCTCATACTCCATATATGGATCTGCTCGCAGCCAAAGGCCGTAATGGATTGCTAAACACTATTCCTGAAGGATTTTCACCCGGAAGTGAAATTGCAAATTTATCGGTACTGGGATACGATATTTCAGAAGTATATGAAGGAAGGGGTGTCTTGGAAGCAGCCAGCATGGGGGTCGACATTCAACCCGGTGAGATGGTTATGCGCTGCAATCTGGTATATATAGAAGGAGAATTACTAAAAAACCATTCGGCCGGACATATTTCAACTACCGAAGCAAAAGAACTTATCGCTTTTCTTAATGAGAAACTGGGAGACGAAACCATCGGCTTTTATCCCGGAGTCTCTTACCGGCATTTATTAAAGATGAAAGGCGGCAATAAAAATATCATGTGCACGCCCCCACATGATATCCCGGAACAACCGTTTCATCTTTCACTGGTCAAACCTATCGATGCATCATCGAAAGCAACAGCAAGTCGACTTAACGATCTCATCCTTGCCTCGCAAGAGCTTTTAGCAGACCACCCCATCAACCGTAAACGCAAAGCCGAAGGAAAAGATCCTGCCAACAGCATCTGGCCTTGGTCTCCCGGATACAGACCTGCAATGAAACCTTTAAAAGATAGGGTCCCGATAAAAAACGGAGCGGTTATCTCAGCTGTAGACCTGATTCGTGGAATTGGTGTATATGCCGGACTCGAAATTATCATGGTGGCAGGCGCAACAGGATTGTATAACACCAATTACGAGGGCAAAGCCCAAGCCGCAATAAAAGCTTTGAAAGAAAAAGATTTCGTTTATCTTCATGTTGAAGCAAGCGACGAAGCAGGACACGAAGGTAATGTGCCATTGAAAATAAAAACAATAGAAAACCTGGATTTACGAATCGTGAAACCCATTTATGAAGAGATCGAGAAAATGAATGAACCGGTTACTATTGCCGTTTTGTCCGACCATCCAACTCCTTGCGCTATACGCACTCACACTCGAGGAGCCGTTCCCTTTCTGATCTATCACCGATATATAAACCCGGACGACGTGGCAACATATGACGAATTTGCAGCCCGTGAGGGAAGCTACGGACTATTGCATGGCGACGAATTCATAAAAACATTATTTTCAGAACAATAACAAAATGAAATACTACAGTACAAGACACATGGCACCCAATGCTTCTTTGCAGGAAGCCGTAATAAAAGGACTTGCACCCGATAGGGGATTATATATGCCTGAAAAAATAAACCGGTTGCCTGCCGAATTTTTTAACGAAATCGGGAATCTAAGTTTAACGGATATTGCAAAAATAGTTGCCGAAAAATTCTTCGGCGACGATATGGATAAAGAAAAATTGAATGCTATCGTAAGCGAAGCGCTCAATTTCGATATTCCGCTCAAAAAAGTAGAAGAAGAAATTTATGTATTGGAACTTTTTCACGGACCCACATTCGCTTTTAAAGACGTCGGAGCACGTTTCATGTCTCGCATGTTGTCCCATTTTGTTCAAGAACAGCATCATGAGAATGTAAAAGTATTGGTTGCCACATCCGGAGATACGGGCAGTGCGGTTGCCAACGGCTTTTTGGGCGTGGAAGGTATTCAGGTGTTTGTTTTATACCCGTCGGGCAAAGTAAGCGAGATTCAGGAAGCACAATTCACAACTCTTGGGCAAAATATTGTTGCATTGGAAATCGCCGGCACATTCGACGATTGTCAGGCACTGGTTAAATCGGCTTTCGTGGATGAAGAACTCAACAAAAAAATGTACCTGACCTCGGCCAATTCCATTAATATTGCCCGCTTCCTTCCTCAATCCATTTACTATTTTTATGCTTATGCCCAATTAGCTAAACAACAGCTTGAAGACAATGTAGTCGTCGCTGTACCAAGTGGTAATTTGGGAAATCTGGCTGCCGGTTTATTTGCAAAAAAAATGGGATTACCCATTAAACGATTCATTGCTGCCAATAATCGAAACGATGTATTTTTTCAATACCTCAGTACCGGCAATTACGAACCTAGGACATCAATTCAAACCATCGCCAATGCTATGGACGTTGGGGCTCCAAGCAATTTTGAGCGTATTCTCGACCTTTATAATCAATCGCACGAAGCTATAAAACAAGATATTTCAGGAAATACGTATTCCGATGCAGAAATCAAAAATACCATACGAACTGTTTATGAAAAAACAGGTTATTTACTAGATCCTCACGGAGCATGCGCATATCAGGCATTGAAAGACGGAAAAAAACCCGATGAAACAGGCGTTTTCCTTGCTACTGCACATCCTGCCAAATTTAAAGAAACCGTAGAAGAATGTATAGGATCAGCTATCGAAATCCCCGACAGACTATCCGCTTTTATGCGTCGCAAAAAACAATCTCATCTCCTTTCAAACGATTTTAATTTGTTTAAAAAAACCTTATTCAATGTCTCTTAAATTTTATTTTTATACTTTTGTTCCAGAATAACTAATTTATCCATGCTACCAGGCTATTTTTGAATGAAACATCTCGAAATAAGCATATTTTTTTTCCTGGTATTTACTTTTTTTTCTCAATCTCCTTTTGCTCAAACGAAAACGGAGAGTAATAATTTGTTATCGCAAAACGACTCCATACCAACCACACCGATAGATACAGTAACCACACCGATAGATACAATAAAAACAGACACAACAAAAGTAAAAAAGGAAACCCTTGATGCTCCGGTTCACTATACAGCTACCGATTCCTTGGTTTTTACGAAAGATAATATCGTTCATTTATATGGTGATGCCGATGTAAAATACGGAAATATCAGCATCAAAGGCGAATACATTACATTGGATTTGGACAGTAGCGTTATTTCTGCCACATTTGGAATAGATTCTCTCGGAAAAGAATTTGGATATCCCATTTTTGAAGAAAACGGCACTCAATACGAAATGAAAAAAGTGAGTTACAACTTCAAAAGCGGCAAAGCATTCATAAATCATGTTGTAACCCAACAGGGAGAAGGATATATTGTAGCCAATGAAGCGAAAAAAAATCCCGATAACTCATTTTACATGCGAAATGCAAAATATACGACCTGCGACGAGCACGAGCATCCGCATTTCTATTTAAATTTGTCAAAGGCAAAGGTTCGGCCCGATAAAGATGTCGTCACAGGACCTGCATGGTTGGTTGTGGCAGATGTTCCCTTGTTTCCGATTGTCTTGCCCTTCGCTTTTTTCCCTTTTACCAAAACCTATTCTTCGGGGATCATTATGCCTTCCTATGGAGATGAAATGGAGCGCGGATTTTATCTTCACAATGGTGGATATTATTTTGCCATAAACGATTATGTGGATTTAGCTGTCACCGGAGAAATATACACCAAAGGAACGTGGGGAATTGGTGCACAATCCAATTACCGAAAGCGATACAAATTTTCCGGACACTTCAATTTTTATTACCTTAATACTGTTCTTGGGGACAAAGGGTTACCCGATTATTCAGTATCGAAAGACTTCCGCGTTAGTTGGACACATTCTCAGGATCCAAAAGCAAATATGTATCGCACGTTGTCGGCAAGCGTGAATTTTTCTACCAGCAAATACGAAAAAAACGATATGACTCAATTGTATTCGCGAGAATCAACAAACAACACCAAAAGTTCCAGTGTGAATATTACGCAACGTTTCCCCAATTCACCGTGGAGTTTGTCGGCAGCAATGAATATTAACCAAGTATCGCGAGATTCCACTATATCGGTGACTTTACCCAATTTCTCGATCAACATGAGTCGTGTTTATCCATTTAAACGAAAAAAAGCAGTAGGAGCCGAGCGTTGGTATGAAAAAATATCGATGAGCTACTCCGGAGAATTCAGAAACTCAATCACTACCAAAGAAGATCTGTTCCTTAAATCGAACATCATCAAAGATTGGACAAACGGCATGCGTCATAATGTTCCCATTAGCGCTACTTTTACGGTTTTTGATCATATCCAAATATCTCCTTCTATTAATTATAACGAAAGATGGTATACCTCGCGCTACGTTGAAGCATGGGATACTATTCAGAAAAGAAATGTAATAGTCGATACAGTTTACGGATTCAATCGTGTGTATGACTATAGCACCTCCATCAGTTTCAATACCAAACTTTACGGAATGTATACACCATGGAAAATTTTCGGAAATAAAATACAAGCCATTCGCCATGTTTTTACGCCATCCATCAGTTTAAGCTATGCCCCTGATTTTAGTGCATCGCGCTATAATTTTTACGAAAAATATACATACAAAAACGAATATGGAGATGATGTGGAATACATTTATTCTCCCTATTCACGAATGATGTTTGGAACGGCTCCAAGTGGGAAGAGCGGAAATATCGGATTCAGTTTTAAAAATAACCTCGAAATGAAAATTCGCGACGAGAACGACTCCACCGGTTTTCGAAAGATGAGCCTTATAGACGATCTGAGCATTGGTTTTAGTTACAATATGATGGCCGACTCACTCAAATTAAGCACAATCAATACAAGTCTTCGACTTAAACTCAGCAAATCTCAAACATTTAGTTTAAGTGCCACATGGGATCCTTATTTGTATGAACTGGACTCTCATGGACGCCCTGTTCATGTTGACAAACTTCGAATTGGTCATGGAAAAGGATTTGGGAAACTTATGAGTACTGGAACATCGTTCTCTTATTCTTTCAATCAAGATACTTTCAAAAAATGGTTTGGGGAGAAGGATGATCAGAAAAAAGAAAGCGAAACAGATCTTGCTAACGTTGAAATGGCTGAAGAGGGTCTTGAAGAGGAAAGCGTGACGAAAAGCGTATTCGACACATCCCGACAAGATACAGGAGATTATGATGGTGACGGATATTTAAAGAATAAAATAAACTGGAATCTCTCGTTCAACTATTCTTTGCGTTACGGGTATGGAGAATTCGATAAAAAAAAGATGGAGTATAAAGGAAAATTAACGCACAATTTTGGATTGAGTGGTTCGCTTCAACCCACCCAAAACTGGAATTTCACTTTCAATACCGACTATAATTTTGAGACAAAACGCTTTTCTTACATGAACTGCACGTTAACTCGTAACTTACACTGCTGGAGCATGTCGGCCAGTTTTATTCCGGTAGGACCTTACCAGTCGTATAATTTTATTATTCGTGCAAACTCTTCCCTACTAAAAGATCTCAAATACCAACAACACAGTTCTCCTTATCACCGAATGGATTGGTATTAAAAAATCACTTTTTATTTCCCCACAATTTTTTCATTCGATCCTTCAATTTTGCTTCTGAAGGATTGTCCTGAGGTTCCCAAAAGCGATGATTTTTAATTTCCGGAGGTAAATAATCTTGCTCAATAAAGTTACCTTCAAAATCGTGAGCATATTTGTAATCTTTGCCATAATCAAGTTCTTTCATCAATGCTGTTGGCGCATTGCGCAAATGAAGAGGAACGGGAAGATTTCCACTATGTTCAACTTCGTTAAGAGCTTTATCAATTGCAAGATATGCCGAATTGCTTTTAGGAGAAGTAGCCAAATAAATAGCAGTCTCAGCCAATACAATACGCCCTTCGGGCCACCCAATTTTTTGTAAGGTGTCGAAACATGCGTTAGCTAATAATAATGCATTCGGATTGGCTAAACCAATATCTTCTGCAGCCGAAATAACCAAGCGACGCGCGATAAAAGCCGGATCTTCGCCCCCTGCCACCATACGTGCCAACCAATAAATAGCTGCATCGGGATCGCTACCACGGATAGATTTAATGAAAGCCGAAATAATATCATAGTGCATCTCGCCCTCTTTGTCATATGCTGCCGGATTTTCCTGTATGCGATTGGTTACACTGTCATCGGTAATCACAATTTTATTGCTATTTTCAGCCATAACAACCAGCTCTATAATATTTAACAGTTTACGAGCATCGCCACCGGAAAAACGAAATAAAGCATTTGTTTCTTTCACTTCTATCTCTTTTTCTTTTAGAAAAATATCTTGCGTTAAAGCGCGATGAAGCAAAATTTCCAAATCTTTTCGCTCAAGAGGTTTCAACACATATACTTGACAGCGAGATAATAAAGGGCGAATTACTTCGAATGAAGGATTTTCAGTTGTTGCACCAATGAGAGTAATTACTCCGGTTTCAACTGCATTCAACAGCGAATCTTGTTGCGATTTACTAAACCGATGAATTTCATCGATAAACAAAATAGGACTCGCCGCATCAAAAAAACGCTCGCTTTTTGCTTTTTCAATCACGTCCCTCACATCCTTTACCCCTGAATTAATAGCGCTTAACTTGTAAAAGGGAGCATGAAGCGTATTGGCAATAATATATGCCAAAGTGGTTTTCCCTACTCCGGGAGGCCCCCAAAAAATAAGTGATGGTACCCTTCCCGAATCAATCATTTTCCGCAAAACAGCACCTTTACCAACCAAATGCTCTTGTCCGATAAATTCATCCAGATTCTGAGGACGCATCCGCTCTGCCAACGGTGGATTCATATAAACATCTCCAATTGTTTTTTACAAATGTACGTGTTAATTCTTAATTTACACACAGATGAATAAAAAACCATCTTCATAAATTCTCTATCGTTTCGACAATTAGAAAACTTCTTCGAAATATTTTTGATCCGGTAAACATTCTTTTTTAAGTTTAACACGGGCACTCCTATTATATTATTTAACTCTCCTAACTACTAAAAAGAGACCACCTTGCTCAAGATGGTCTCTTTTGTTACGGTTTATATGGACTAGTATTAAGGTAAAAAGATTGTTTTAGGTTATCGTTTACAAATATATAGGGGTCTTATAAGAAAAACAAATAAAAAAACATATTATAAAACATACTTTTACAATATGTTTTTGATTACTTATACTTAAGTGTATTTATTATTGATTTAAAAATCAATCTCTTGAATTGAAATGTCTCCATTAATCGAAAAAAAAGAGTAAATAAAATTCATTTACTCTTTTTCGATTTTTTTCTTGAAAATTTATTTTCTTATACCTAATTCTTTAATAATTGCTCTATATCTTTCGATATCTTTCTCAATTAGGTAATTGAGTAAACGACGACGTTTACCTACTAAAATTTTCAAGGCTCTTTCTGTGTTATAATCTTTTTTATTTGACTTTAAATGTTCAGTCAAATGCGCAATACGGTATGAAAACAATGCTATCTGTGCTTCCGGAGAGCCAGTATCAGTGTTAGACTTCCCGTATCGTGCAAAGATTTCCTTCTTTTTCTCTGCATCTAAATACATATACTTTTTATAATTAAATAACTTTGGGCAGCAAAGGTAACGGTTATTTTTTTAACCAACAAGCATTTTTAGATTATTATTGTCGACGACGGAGCTTATCACTGAGTTTTTTAATTGCGGCTGATATTTCCTCATCGGGTTCAATAACGTTATATTCGCCCCAGAAATCAGAATCTTGAAAATCTTCCACTTTTTCGGCAATAATATCCGTTGAACGAATACGCTCACTTCTCGGGAATTTCACCACATCATCCGTGTATCGATCAGTAATAGCAATTTCAGAGTTAAGGGTATACCGAGGAGCAAAAAGACCGAAAAAACGATTCGACCAATTCACTTTAAAAGCAACATCTATTCTGCTGTAATTGAAATACCATTTGTTGTCTCTCTCAACATAATCCACAATATATTTAGCGTGGTCCATATCCACTTTCATTTTTGCAGGTTTCTTTTTTATAAAGATATTTGACGCATCTTTTCGTCCTTCGACGTTCATATTAAATTCCATTCGCGTAAAAGCCAAACTGTGTGCATCCAAATAAATTTTTCCTCTAAAAAGAATCTCATCAATGCCGGGAAGTGGTGAAAAAGAAATTACATAATTAGGTTTTTCATTAATGTAAATCATATTTTCGATATTGAAAACATATTCTTCACCTTCTTTACCAAAGACTACCTCCGGATTTTTTGCAACGTCAAGCATCAAAGCACTTGTAATTCCTCCCTGAAACTTCAGTAAAATTGTATCACGCGGATTAATATCGGTTGCCTTACGGCCAATGTAAATACGGGCCTGATCGCTTTCAAAAGAACGATACGATGCTTTATAAATATCTACTACTGCTTCAACAAGGGATATGTATGTATTCCTTTTTTTGATCGACTCTCGATAAAAAGCAATCATCATATTTGGAACATTAGGATAATTATCCGGAATGCGAAGCAATGCTTCACGCACCAATGGTCCACCATCACCCGAAACAACTTCAACCTCTTCCAATAAAATAGAATAGGGCTGCATCATAATGTAATTATTTGGTCTATCGATCAGCGTTATAACGGGAATAACTTTATTTCGATATCCTAGATGTCGGATAATGAGTTGCGAATTCTTTGCCGATACCGGAACCTTGATCGAAAAATACCCATCTTGATTGGTAACGGTCGAAACATTTGAATTTCTTACAGAAACACTTGCATAAACCAATGGTTCACGCGTATCTTCTCCTAACACTCTTCCCCGTAACAAGTAATAGGCAGAATCATTTTTTTGCTGCAATTCGGCTGCGTTGAGGGTTGCAACCGTTGTACATAACAACAATAACAAGGTTAAGGAAAATGTTTTCATAAAGGTATATAACAAATTAAAAATGAATACCGTAATGAATAATATACTATAACAAAGAAAACATTTTATCACGAATATTGCAATAGAATTTTGATATTTAACAAAAAAATATTCGATTTATTTGGTAAACCAATCTCCTTTTCTGAAATTAATCATAATTCATTGGATATCAGCATCAATAAAAGCAATAAATTAAAAAAGATTTTTATGTTGAATGGACTATTTTAAATTTAAAATGCCTACGATTAAAGTTTAATTTTATAAATTTGTACGATAGAAGGAATAAAAACATTTATATGACCTATAAATATGATTTCTTAGTAATAGGTGCGGGCATAGCGGGAATGAGCTTCGCACTAAAAGTTGCCAATTATGGTAAGGTGGCCATCATTGCAAAAAATTCGTTGGAAGATGCCAATACATACTATGCTCAAGGAGGAATAGCTTCCGTAACCAACCCTTGGGATAATTTTGAAAAACACATTGCGGACACTTTAGATGCGGGTGCAGGATTGTGCGATGGGGCTGTGGTAGAAAAAGTGGTACGCGAAGCACCTGCGCAAATCAAGGAACTGATCAGCTGGGGTGTAGATTTCGATAAAGACGAACAAGGAAATTTCGATCTCCACAAAGAAGGAGGGCATTCCGAATTTCGTATTCTCCACCATAAAGACAATACCGGCGCCGAAATACAACTTCGGTTAATCGACGCAATTAAAAACCATCCCAATATCGATGTATTCGACAACCACTTTGCCATTGAAATTCTCACACAACATCATCTAGGAAAGATAATTACTTCCGACACCCAAGGGATCGAATGCTATGGCGCTTACATCTTGGATCAGGAAACAAACCAAATTGATACGTTTCTATCTCGAATAACCATGATGGCCACAGGAGGAATCGGGTGTATTTATCAAACGACCACTAACCCATTGGTTGCAACCGGAGATGGTATCGCAATGGTATCTCGCGCAAAAGGTGAAATTAAAGGAATGGAATTCGTTCAATTTCATCCCACTGCCCTATACCATCCCGGCGACCGACCTTCATTCCTGATTAGCGAGGCTGTGCGAGGATACGGGGGGATCCTGAGGACAAAAGACGGAAAAGAATTCATGCATAAATACGACAAACGCGAATCACTGGCACCGCGAGATATTGTTGCAAGAGCCATCGATACCGAAATGAAAAATCGTGGCAACGATTATGTTTATTTGGATGTAACGCATAAAGATCCGGAAGAAACCAAAAAACATTTCCCCACCATTTACGAAAAATGCGAGTCGTATGGTATCGACATCACCAAAGATTACATCCCCGTAGCACCTGCAGCCCACTATTTGTGTGGCGGAATACGGGTAAACATCCATGGAGAAACCAGCATTAAGCGATTGTATGCAAATGGCGAATGTGCTTGCACCGGTTTGCATGGGGCAAATCGATTGGCTTCTAATTCACTCATCGAAGCTGTTGTTTTTGCCGACGCTGCCGCCAAACATTCCATTCCCCGATTAAAGGATTACTCCTTTCAGGAAAATATCCCCCCATGGAATGCCGAAGGTACTACACTACCCGAAGAAATGGTATTAATAACCCAAAGCTACAAAGAAGTGAACGAAATTATGTCGTCGTATGTGGGAATCGTCCGGTCCGATCTTCGTTTACAACGTGCATTGGCAAGATTGAATATTTTATTTCGCGAAACTGAAAGTCTATTTCAACGTTCGGTTGTTTCCCGTGAAATTTGCGAACTCCGCAATATCATAAAAGTAGGGTATCTCGTAATCAAACAGGCAATGGCACGAAAAGAGAGTCGCGGACTACACTATACTATCGATTATCCCTATCAATTACCCAATTCTACGTTATAACACATGAAAAAATTTCTCGACATAAAAGGAACATTGATGGAGCTTTCAACGCCATGCGTAATGGGAATCATTAATATTACACCTGATTCCTTTTTTGCAGGAAGCCGTAAAAACTCGGAAAAAGAAATTCTCGAAAGAGCAAACCAAATTTTGGAAGAAGGTGGAACTATTATCGATATAGGAGGGCAATCCACCTCGCCATCGTCTGTTTTACTTTCGCCAAAGGAGGAACTTAACCGATTGGAACCTGCACTTAAAATTATCAGAAAAGAATTCCCCGATGCCATTTTATCAGTGGATACCTTTTACGCAGAAGTAGCCAAATGTGCTGTTGAAGAATATGGAGTAGATATGATAAACGACATTTCGGGTGGCCAAATCGATGAAGAGATGTTTCCAACAGTAGCCCAATTAAACGTTCCCTATATTCTTATGCATATGCGTGGTACTCCTCAAACCATGCAGCAATTGACAAATTACGATAACTTTATTCAAGATATTCTCTACTACTTTTCTGAAAAAACAAGCCGGCTCAATCTATTAGGAGTAAATGACATTATTATTGATCCCGGTTTTGGTTTCAGCAAAACGTTATCACAAAACTATCAACTGATGGCTTATCTTAGGTACTTCGATATTTTTGACTTACCCCTTTTAGTAGGAATTTCACGGAAATCCATGCTTTACAAACTACTCGATACCGATCCATCACAATGCCTGAACGGAAGTACCATTTTAAATACCTACGCATTAATTTATGGTGCCGACATTCTACGTGTACACGATGTAAGGGAAGCAGTAGAATGTATAAAGATTATATCGGAACTCAAAAAATTCGAATCTCCCCATCCTAACAAAACAAAGTTAATTAATCATGTTTGAACACTTCGGCATAAAAGATTTTATCGACATTCTTCTTGTAGCTCTTTTGCTCTATTATCTCTATAATGTAGTAAAGATATCCGGTGTGCGTCCTTTATTTATGGGGATATTGGTATTTCTAATCATCTGGGTACTTGTCTCGCAAGTGTTTAATATGGTTTTGTTGGGAACTATCCTCGATCAATTGGTGAGTGTGGGACTCTTTCTGCTAGTCATTCTGTTTCAAGATGAAATTCGACGATTTCTTATGTCGTTAGGATCAAAAAAAGGATGGAAATTCATATCCAAGCTTTTCTTCCCAAATAATAAACAAAAGAAAGACAATTCACATCTAACGGCTGTGGTCTTAGCGTGCATGAATATGGCAAAATCATATACCGGCGCCCTAATCGTTATTCAAGGCGATATTCAGTTGGGGTTATATGAACAAACGGGAGAAATTATCAATGCCGATATTTCCTCACGACTAATTGAAAGTATCTTTTTCAAAAACAGTCCTCTACACGATGGGGCTATGATTATTGTCGGGAACAAAATAAGAGCAGCCGGCTGTATTTTACCCTTGTCGCAAAACCCCAATATTCCCAAATATCTTGGGTTAAGACATCGGGCAGGACTCGGAATTTCACAAGAAACCGATGCTAAAGCAATCATTGTTTCAGAAGAGAGAGGAAAAATTTCGTACGCATGGAAAGGGCGACTGAAAATGAACGTTACACCGGAAGAATTACAACAGTTGTTGATTGAAGAATAAAAAAGGGTATTTTTAATGATTTTACAACAATTGTCCCTTATAAATTACAAAAATCTGGTACAGGTAGAACTCGAGTTATCTCCCAAACTCAACTGTTTCATTGGTGACAACGGCATGGGAAAGACCAATCTACTGGATGCTATCTACTATTTATCTTTTTGTAAAAGTCATACAAATCCTGTCGATTCTCAAATTATTCGTCATCATTCCGATTTCTGCATGCTTCAGGGGAAATATGAGTTTCCCGATCGCTCGATTGAAGAAATTTATTGTGCCATACGGAGACGTCAAAAAAAACAATTCAAACGCAACAAAAAAGAGTACGAACGATTGTCGGATCATATTGGATTTATTCCCCTCGTAATGATTTCACCGAATGATGATGAGCTGATTGTTGGGGGCAGCAACGAACGACGAAAATTCATGGATATGGTGATTTCCCAATTCGACAAAAATTACATGCATGCGTTGATTCGTTACAACAGGGCCTTGCAACAACGCAATGTTTTACTGAAAAACGAAAAAGAACACATCGACGTAAATTTACTCGAAATATGGGAAGAACAGTTAACCGATGAAGGAATGTTTATTTTTGAAAAACGCAAAGCTTTTATCGACCAATTTATTCCCATTTTCAATCGTTTTTATAATCTGATTAGTCGATCAAATGAAAACGTTTCACTTCAATATGTCTCTCAACTACAAGACAACGATCTTCATCATCTGCTAAAAAGAAACCGACAGAAGGACATTGTGCTAGGATATACTACAGTCGGCATCCATAGAGACGATTTGGAAATGCTGCTGGACAATTTTCCGATCAAAAAAACAGGATCTCAGGGTCAGAACAAAACTTTTTTTGTATCCATGAAATTAGCTCAATTTCATTTTTTACTTGAAACAACAAAAACGAAGCCTCTTTTGCTGTTGGACGATATTTTTGATCGATTAGACGGTTCACGTGTGGAAGAAATCATCAAACTTGTTTTGGAAAACGAATTTGGACAAATATTCATATCCGATACCAATCGCAAATCGCTAGACAAAATGTTGGAGAAAACAGCACATACCGATTATCATATCTATTCTGTAAAAAATGGCTATATTAGTCAAATAACCGATTAAATTCTTTTTTATGCTCAAACGCGAATCGAAGTCCATTGGCGATATTTTGTCGGAATATTTTAAAGAAAATCCTTTTCTTAAAACTAAAATAGCCGAACAACGTGCAGTTGGAGCCTGGCGCGAATTGCTTGGCTCAGGAGTAAGCAGCTACACAAAAAATGTCTATCTAAAACGAAACATACTTTATGTTCAGCTTACCTCATCGGTTCTACGAGCAGAATTACAAATGAATAAACAAAACCTCATTGAGAAACTCAATGAGGCTGCAGGAATGCCAATTGTGCATGATATTGTGCTAAGATAAATTGCTTTTATTTATCTTTCTTCCGGTTGCGAATTCGTTTGGCTTTACTCTTGCTGTTGGGTACCTTCCTGATTGGGTAACGTTGGCGAAGGCATCGGCATGGTAGGCGTCACATCGGGAGCTACACCCGGGCTGAGAGGAGCAGGCTGTTGCACCTCAACCTGAGATTGAGGACCTTGAGAATGTGATGCTGTATATTTTGCAGTAAAAATGCTCAAAATAATAATCACGGCAGCAAGAGTCCATGTTGTTTTTTCCAAAAAATCGGTAGTTTTTCGTACACCCATAATTTGATTGGATGACGAAAAGCCGGCAGCTAACCCCCCTCCTTTGGATTTTTGAACCAACACGATAAGAATCATTAAGATAGCTGCAATTAAAATAAGAATGGTAAGGAAAACATACATATCAAGATTGTTTTTTATTTTTCTCGTTAATAATCAAATGCTCCAAAAATTGAATTTGGTCGGCAAAGTAAGCACTTTTTTTCGGAAAATTCAAACTTAAACGCTTAATAATTGTAAGTGCTTGTTCATATTTTTTTTGTTTAATATAAATTTTTGCCAGTGTTTCGGTTAAGAATGTATCTTCTTCAATTTCATTGTCCGAGATATAATCCTTTTGATCTCTATTGACAGACGCATCGTCTTCGCTTAGAGAAAATGATGCATTCGAATCCGCTTTTTCAATAAATCGATCAATAATATCGTGGTGTTTCAACAAATTATTATCCGATTCGTTTTCGCTTTCCGTATTGTTGGGTTCAATCGACTCCAGATATGATAAATAATCATATGAAATCATTTCCATCCCCAAATTTGGACAAACAGCTTCGTCTGATTTCTCTTCTTCTCCAACACGATCAAAAAAGGAATCAATCAATGTTTGAGTACGATCTTCTTGAGCTAGCCCATCCGAGTCAGCTTCTTCTAAGAACATAACGTAATCTTGTTTATTTATCAAATAAAATAATCCCCTTCTGTCAGCACAAAAAAGGGCGGTTTTAGGTAGTTCGTCCGAAAAATGCGGATGTTGTAAAATATGCAGATTCTTTTGATAAAGTAAGCGAGCGGTTTGAAAATAAGGATACTCATTTAAAGTCTCCTCCAATTTCACGAGCGTAACATCATCTAAAATCTGAGGATTTTCAACCCAACTATATAATTCGGCACTGATCATCAGAAAAATACAACTTACCAATTAGACATTGTGGAATTGAATATCTGATCAATAATATCTTTACAAAGTTCATCAATTAATTGATCTTGAATATCAGTTAACACCTTATCGCTGGGGAAGTTCCGGTAAGCCGATATGGTTTCTTCTTTATCTTGACCTTCCACTTTATTATTGCGATAACGCATTCTCACCGTCATTGTCAAACGGGTTTCCGAAGCAAATGCATCTTCTTGTACAGCCATTGGAGTAAGATCATATCCAACAATTTCACCTTCAATCTCCAAATCGCCATTTTGATTTACGAGCTGAAGCCGGGTATTGCGAATAAAGATATCTTTCAACTCCTCATTAAAACGTTGTTCAAGAGGAGGATATATCAACTGTGCTTGATTAGGGAAATTAGCCAAATACAATGTTTTGGTTGTATTATAATCGACGGATGCTCCATCGAATCGATAGGAAACAGAACATGAATCCAGCAAAATACAAATCCCTGCAAAAGCGAAAAAAAGGACGGGTTTCATAAATTTTCTAACTTATACTCTTTAATCTTCCTATATAATGTTCTTTCGGATATTTTCAAATCATTAGCGGCCGGTTTTCGTTTGCCATTATGACGCTCCAATGCTTTCACAATCATATCTTTTTCTACATCCTCCAATGAAAGTGCTCGCTCCTCATACTCGGTAGCTTCCTGAATCTCTTCTTCGTGCTTCGGATCATTTTCGATGGAAGAAGCCTCGGGAACAATGTTGTCATATTTAAAGGGAAAATTTAACGAAGCAGGGTCCTGAGAAACTAAAGGGGGATTAGCCGACGTGCTCTCCGTCGCAAAAGCAGATTTTATTTTGTCCCCGGAAGCAGACAAAATAGTGGCAACAATTTGTTTCAAATCCATAATGTCCTTTTTCATGTCGAACAAGACTTGATACAAAATTTCACGTTCATTTGCAAACGTTCTTTGTCCGCTTTCTTTTACATCGAACAAGCGAACAGGCACCATACCCACTTCTTCGTCGGGCAAGTAGCGTTTCAAAATTTCGGGTGTAATTATTCTTTCCTGTTCAATAATGGAAATTTGCTCCGTAATATTTTTCAATTGACGTATATTACCGGGCCACCGATAATCTTTAAGCATTTCTTTTGCAGCGTTAGTTAAACTAATAGGCGGTATCATGTATTTTTCTGCAAAATCGGTAGCAAATTTATGAAACAGCAATGGAATGTCTTCTTTCCGTTGACGAAGAGGAGGTATGCGGATAGGCACCGAATTCAATCGATAATACAAATCTTCCCTAAATCTTCCACTTTCAACGGCTTGCACCATATTCATATTGGTGGCAGCGACCACACGCACATCGCTTTTTTCCACTTTGGATGAACCCACCTTGATAAATTCTCCTGTTTCGAGTACCCTGAGCAATCTTGCTTGCGTGGGAAGAGGCAATTCGGCCACTTCGTCGAGGAAGAGAGTTCCCCCGTCAGCCACTTCAAAATAACCCTTTCGGGTTGCTGTTGCGCCTGTGAAAGAGCCTTTTTCATGACCAAAAAGCTCCGAATCAATTGTTCCTTCGGGAATAGAACCACAGTTTACTGCAAAATAAGGACCATGTTTTCTTCCACTATATTGATGAATTATTTGAGGAAAAATTTCTTTACCTACTCCACTTTCACCTGTAATAAGGACAGATAAATCTGTCGGGGCTACCTGGAGTGCTACATCAATGGCACGATCCAATTCCGGGGAAGTGCCTATGATGCCAAATCGTTGTTTTACTTGTTGAATATTTTGTTTTGCCATAAAATGAATCTCCAAACTGCAAAAATAAAGTCAATAACAGGATGGAATATCAAAAATAATAAATTTATTTGACATCCCCTAAAGCATACGTCTTCGATTTTAAAAATTCTCCAAGTTTTTCAATATCCCGATATTTCGCCATTTCTTCGGGCATGATAGGGTCTCCAAAAGTAATAACCAATTTTTTCCCTTTTTTATTCTTTAATTCATGGCATAAACCCAAAGTACGTACTTGCCAGCCCAAAAGACGTAAAGCATAAAAACGTGGAGAATTTCCTCCTGAAAAATGAATAGGGATCACCGGAACTTTCGCTTTTTTTATCAATTTAACGACCGAAGGCTGCCATTTCCTATCGGCAATCGTTATTTTAAAACCTTTCCTCGTAAAATCGGAAATAGCACCGGCCGGGAAAAACCCCAAAGGATGTCCTTGACGAATATGATCAATACATTCTTTTATGCCGTTAAGAGTAACATCGCGTTTTTTATCTGATTTAAAGGGATTAACAACAATAAAATTTTCAGACATGGTATCAATCATTCCTAAAACAAAATTCACCATCATTTTATAATCTTTCACACGGCTCCCCACCACTTCAATAGCTGCAATGCCGTCAATATGGCCATAGGCATGATTAGATACAGTAATAAATGGTTTCTCTTTATATTTATCCAACACTTCCTCATTCCGTAAGATGCGTTGTATTTCAAGTTTATCCAAAACATCTTTGCAAAATGCAGGCCCCGTGAGGTGTTTCGACTTATCGTAGATTTCGTTTACATGATTCAATCCCGATATTTTCATCATCAATTTGAAAAGATTATTCCCATATTTTCCTCTGAAAATAGGATGAATTTTTTTTATCTCATCATAACTGATCAATTTATCTTTCATTACGCAACACTGTTATCCTCATATCTTCATCTTCATGTTGCCTGTATATTTTACTAAGCAACACAAACAATCTATAAAAAATCAAAGGTAATCACTTAAATTCTTTTATCATTTCCATAATCTGTTTCGCGATATTTTCGGCTTCTTCAACCGATTGAGCCTCAGAATAAATCCGAATGATGGGTTCAGTATTCGATTTTCTTAAATGTACCCATTTATCGGGAAAATCTATTTTAACACCGTCGATATCGGTAATTTCTTGATCTTTAAATTTCTCCTTAACAGCTTCCAAAATAGCGTCTACATCCATGTCGGGCGTCAATTCTACTTTTTGTTTTACAATATAATAGGTAGGATAAGAAGCGCGCAATTCCGAAACTTTTTTACCTGATTTTGCCAGGTAAGTAAGAAACAATGCAATGCCAACCAACGCATCGCGTCCGTAATGAGAAGCAGGGTATATAACCCCACCGTTCCCTTCGCCACCAATCACTGCATTTACTTCTTTCATTTTGGCCACAACGTTAACTTCGCCCACAGCCGCGGCATAATATTTTCCGCCTCGTGCTTCTGTAATATCGCGCAAAGCCCGGGTCGAACTCAAATTCGATACCGTATTTCCCGGCTTATGCTGCAATACGTAATCGGCAACAGCAACCAATGTATACTCTTCGCCAAACGGTTCTCCGTTTTCGCAATAAATAACCAGCCTGTCCACATCAGGATCAACAGCGAAACCCACATCGGCATGCGAACTTTTCATCAGCGTGGCCAATTCGGTCAAATGTTGGGGAAGTGGCTCCGGATTGTGTGAAAAATTGCCATGAGGTGAACAATGTAATTTGAATACCTCTTTTATTCCCAACGCATAAAGCAATTCGGGAACAGCAATTCCACCTACGGAATTTACGGCATCCACGGCTACCTTCAAATTGGCTTTCTTGATGGCGTCGACATCTACTAAATCGAGCGACAATATATGTTGAATATGCTTTTGAAGATATGATTTGCTTATCGTTTTTCCTAACTCATCAACGGGAGAAAAAATAAAATCTTCAGCTTCTGCAATATTTAAAATTTGTTGTCCTTCTTCCGCATTCAGAAATTCGCCATCGGAATTCAGTAATTTCAACGCGTTCCAATGCTTGGGATTATGACTTGCAGTAATAATAATTCCTCCGGCAGCGTTTTCTTCAACTACGGCTATTTCGGTAGTCGGAGTTGTAGCCATGCCAATATCCACTACATCAAATCCCATACCGTTAAGTGCTCCCACAACAAGTCGGTGAATCATCTCCCCTGAAGGACGTGCATCGCGCCCCACAACAATTTTTTTCTCTTTCTCTTGTCGATATTTTTCGATAAATGCAGCATATGCAGCCGTAAATTTTACAACATCAAGCGGTGTCAGGTTGTCACCGGCTTTCCCACCAATCGTTCCACGGATTCCGGAAATGGATTTGATAAGTGTCATATCTATTTTATTGATTTTAATTTATTGGATAATCAAGTTCCTCTATACGATATTGCAAGTTTTCATAAAAAGCTGTACGGAAATACGATCGATCAATTGCAAGCCCTTGATTAAACGGCACAATCATTTTTACTCTGCCCAAATGCCCCACATGAACCAACGGCACTACCCAAGCATAACAAGAATAAGTAGATGGGTTACCGTAGACCAAGGTTTCAGGTTCCGGACTATAAGTATTTTCGTATTTTGTGGTATCGCCATCCATAAAGTAACTCAGCCCCTTAAAACGGATGTAGACCTCCGCGCCTAAAGCAGCTTTGTATCCGCCCGAATCAATCACATTATAATATACGCCGGTAGCCGGATCTCGGTAAAATTCATTCGGTTCAAATACATGATCGGCGGGATATTCATCAAGAACGATTATCCCGTTTTCAGCGATGAATTGCTTAATGGCATTGGATTCATCTTTTAAATATTCCGCATATGTTTTCTGACTATCACAGGAATTCCCTATGAACAAAAAAGCGATAAGGATGACTATTATAAAATTTATTTTTCTCATTCTTGCTTATTCTTAATGATATAATTTGAATACAATACAAAAATAAATAATTCAACTTCAAAAAAGTAGTTATTTATGAAAAATAAACGATTCTTCCAACCTGAAAACATTTTTCCCATGCATTCAGCTACGACGCATTTCTCAATTTCGATTCATATTTTTTTAGGGCCACTTCAAATAAAGCAATAGCATCTTGTATGGTACCATAAAATTCGCCTCCCGCTGCATTCAAATGGCCTCCCCCCTGGAAAAATTCAGCAGCAAATTCATTGCAAGCAAAATTCCCCCGCGAACGAAAAGACAATTTAACGTAATTATCGTCTTCGTAAATAAAAGTAGAAAAGACAACGCCTCGTATACTCAGCGGATAATTCACAAAACCTTCGGTATCGCCTTTCCCGGACTTGTATTTTTGCAAATCTTCTTTTGAAAGATAAATCAGAGCCGAATGAATATCATTATAGATTTTCATCCGCTTTAACAAAGTAAATCCCAATAGACGAAAACGTTGTTCGGTATAATTGTGATAAACATTTGAATAAATGGCATCTTTGTCGATATTCTTTCTTAACAAAAAACTGATGATTTCGAATATTTCAGGATCATTGGAATTGTAAGTAAATCCGCCGGTATCGGTCATCATGCCACAATAAATACATTCGGCAATATCTTTGTCGATTCGTTCGTATTCGCCCAATTGATACAGTAAACGAAAAATCAACTCACTGGTGGATGAAATCTCGGGATGAGAAATCACTACATCGCAAGAATTTTCAGGATTGGGATGATGATCTATCAAAACCTTTTTAGCAGCTGAACTCATTACAAAAGGAGCCATATCGCCAACCCGTTTAGGAACATTGAAATCGAGACAAAAAATCAACTCAGCATGCTCAATGATATGTCCCCCCCTTTCGGGATAATATTCATAAACCAAAATATGCTCTACCCCCTTCATCCACTTCAAGAAATAAGGAAATGAATTGGGGACAATGAGTTTCACATCCTTTCCTTTACGAAGGAGATAATGATACAAAGCCAAAGAGGAACCTAAGGCATCTCCATCGGGAGAAAGGTGTGTAGTGATAACTATTTTATTGTATTTTTCGATATAAGAACGAACTGTTTCAACGTGTTCTTTCGAGATAATTTCTGTAATTGTGGTTACTCTCATTCAATCTATTAAACTATCCAATTTCCATCGGGTTTAGCTGCAAATATACTACAAATTTATGGAAAATGCCCCCATTTGCGATACATCATGCACTTTTATATGCAATTGCCGACACTCTTTTGTTAGGCGTTTCACAGCGTATGTTGAAAGCGAACTATCGAGAATAACCATTTCGGGTAAAAAATGAGCTTTCAATGTATTCATGGAGAAAGAATCATCTTCCGATAGAATCAAAAAATCGATCGGAAACGTTTTCTCGGAAATTTTTAATCGATATATATTTTCCGACAGTCTTACAATCCTTTTCGAAGAATAAGGCAGCACGCTATTCCCTTTTCTCATTACAGGTGTGGATTTACTATTTACAATGACCTCCATTTCACTCACTCCCGGTCGGTTATAAACAACAAATCTATCGGTAGGCTCATTAACGATAGTATAGGTACTTATAAACAAAAAAACAAGAACTGACCCCAATACGACAAAAAGATACTCAATCCGTTTCTTCACCATGTATTTGCCGAAAACAAACAAGACAATCAAAAGGAGCATTACCTGTGCCAAAGAAAGATAATGATTCGTGATCCGGGCATAGGGCAACGCTTCACACACATAAACAATATGAATAACCAAGGCAATCAACTTACCGAGTACCCAACTGACCACTTGAAACAACGAATGAAAAACAACAAAACCCAATTGACTCAGTCCGAAAAAAAGAACAGCCGGCAAAACAGCATAAATTACCACACTAATAAGGGGCACAATCAATAAATTTGTAACAAAAAAATACGTGGGAAACGTTCCGAAATAGTACAAAACAAGAGGAAACACCCCTAATTGTGCCGATAAGGAAAGGGTAAAAAGATCACGGATTTTCAGGAAAAATTGCCGAGAAGGGACATACAAGGTATCGAGTTTGGGTTTGAAAAACAAAATGGCGAAGACCGACAAAAAACTCATTTGAAAACCTGCTTCGAAAAAACTCAACGGATTAAAAACAAGAATAAAAAACGCTGCGGCTGCAAGGCTGTTATAAGAAAATCCTTGCCGGTGAAAAGCTCTACCCAAACAAAAAATCGAAAGCATAATTGCCGCACGAACAACCGAAACCGATAATCCTGTAAGAAAAGCATATCCCCAAAGAAAAAGAATGATCAGCAGCTGTTTCGAAATAACATTTTTTCCCGAACCGCCCGAAAAAGAAAAGAGTACATTAAGAATAAGATAAATAATCCCAACATGCAATCCACTCACAGCCAACACATGTGCTGTTCCCGACGCACGAAAAGCTTCCTGCAAATCGTTGGAAAGA
Source organism: Bacteroidales bacterium (assembly GCA_012798745.1). Classification (GTDB taxonomy): domain Bacteria; phylum Bacteroidota; class Bacteroidia; order Bacteroidales; family Dysgonomonadaceae; genus Anaerorudis. The sequence continues at coordinate 23,093 of JAAZMQ010000090.1, read as the reverse complement.
TTAGATTTGTATCCCAGGGTAAGTGCTGTAATAAAAGCATACTCATCGGGGTTCAATCCGAAAGATTTATAAAAATTGAGCGCTTTGGCTCGTAAATTTTGCGATAAGGTGTAAACCGATTGAATGCTTTTTCCTGTTTTTCCCCATTGGTGAGACGGAACATACGCAGATCCGGCAAAACCCTTTATTTTCATAAACCGAACATAATCGAAATCGTCGGGATTGCCCAAATTTTTGAAAGGTTGCATGTTGGCACGAAATACAATCTCATCGCCCGGTCGAAGAACTCCGCTCTTTGCATCTTTTTCTAAATAAAGAATTACTTTTTTCTGCACAGGGTACATTAATTTTGCATTAACCTGAACGGAACGAGATTTTTGCTGCGGAATATCACGAACAATCCCCTTGTAAGTAATATATTGGGTGGATGGGTCTAATGAACTATCGTCGGTTTTATGTTTATACTGAAAAGTAATAAGAGAAAAAATAAATGCGCATGCTCCTGCTCCAAAAACCCATCGATAATGGAATTCCTTATTTTGAGGAATGAAAAAGGATAGCAACATGAGAATGAATCCCGCAGAAGCGAAAACGACTGCCGAAGGAAGTACAGGAATAAATTCATTTGCAATAATTCCCAATGCCACAGGAATAAGCAAACGAAAAAAAGGTGTTTTCCCCGTTATGTTTTTCATCGCATACTTAACACACAAAAATCTTTAATCGTAAAAACACAAAAATGTTCTTCACAAATTTTTCAATTGGCAAATAATTTCAATGGGATTTTCGGAAGAAAAAATAAAATTACCGGCTACAAGTACATCGGCACCCGCATCAACCAACCGTTTGCCTGTTTCGAAATTAACACCACCGTCCACCTCTATAAGAGTAGAAAGATTTTTTCGAAGAATCATTTCTTTTAAATCCGACACCTTTTGCACCGAATGTTCAATAAATTTCTGACCTCCGAATCCGGGATTTACCGACATCAACAAAACCATATCCAACTCATGCAAAATATCTTCAAGCAAAGAGATTGGTGTATGCGGATTCAATGTTACTCCGGCTTTCATTCCCGCTTTTTTGATTTCTTCAACCACCCTGTGCAAATGAATGCACGCCTCATAATGCACATTCATCATATAAGCGCCGGCTGCGGCCACTTCAGAAACAAATTTTTCGGGCTGAACAATCATTAAATGAACATCCAAAGGTTTGTCGGTCACCTGTTTCAATGAATTTATCACAGGGAAACCGAAAGAAATGTTGGGGACAAAAACACCATCCATAATATCCAGATGAATCCAATCGGCTTCGCTGCGGTTCAACATTTCTATATCTCTGCGCAAATCCAGAAAATTGGCAGAAAGAATAGAAGGTGCTATTAAATGATGATTCATAAGTGTTTAATTATTTTTCCAAAGGTACTGCAAAATTTCGAAACGAAAAAAGTCATTAAACCTTTATACCCGCTAGTTTGTCAATAAACTAACAATTTGAAAGATATTTAATCCGATTTTTATCGTTATGTTTGTAAAAAGAAAAGGCATGTCTCGATATATAAAGGTATTCTTTTTATTTATTTTTGGAGGATTGCTTTTTTCCGCATTCCCTGTTACAGCTCAGACAAAGGATTTTACGGTGGTAATTGATGCGGGTCACGGAGGAAAAGATCCGGGCGCACTGGGCTCTTCATCGCGCGAAAAAGATATCACATTGTCAGTAGCACGAAAAGTAGGCTCATTGATAGAAAAAAATCACAACGATGTAAAAGTGATTTATACCCGAAAAGACGACAGTTTTGTGGCACTGGACCACAGAGCATCCGTTGCAAACAATGCCAAAGCCGATCTTTTCATCTCTATTCATTGCAATGCACTACCCAAACGCCAAAACTCGCCTCAGGGCGTGGAAACCTTTATTTTGGGACTCCATAGGAGCAAAGACAACCTGGAAGTGGCTAAAAAGGAAAACTCCGTGATTCTTCTCGAAGAAGACTATTCAGAAAAGTACGAAGGTTTTAATCCCCAAGAACCCGAATCGTATATTATTTTTGAATTTATGTCCGATCAATACCTCAAACAGAGCCTGCATCTGGCTTCACTGGTACAACATAGCTTGGTGCACAATTCCGGCAGAATAAATCGGAATGTTCGTCAAGCGGGTTTTCTTGTGCTCCGCGAAGTAGCCATGCCAAGCATTCTTATCGAATTAGGATATATCAGCAACCCAAATGATGAAAAATACCTTAAAAGCACCACCGGACAAAACTCTATGGCAAATTCAATTTATTTGGCATTTAATGAATACAAACGAGATTACGATAAAAAAAACCGGATTTTTTCGAACGAATCTTCCAAACAACCGCAAAATACCATCTCATCGGAAAACGAAATCGAATATCGGGTTCAATTTCTGACTTCTTCACGAAAATATGAAACAGATTCGCCTGTTTTCAAGGGATTATCACCTGTGAGTTGTTACAAAGACGGATCAGTATATAAATATACTTACGGTAGTGCTACCGACCTAAAAGAGATCATAACAATATTAAATGAAGTACAGCTAAAATTTAAAGATGCCTTTATCGTTCAATTTCAAAATGGCGTTCGAATAAAATAATTCATACATTATAATCCGTTGTGTCTTTCGCTGCCTAAGGTAAAAAGTCATTCACGTTGTTTCTGCGGGTATGAGGCGATCAATATATTAACGTTAACACACACGAAACTGCCGGATTTTGCTCCGCTCGTATTGTTCGAAACGATTAATTACTGATTTTCTGAACGATATCCGGTAAAAAAGGGAAATAAAGCCCGAAAATCGTTCCCCGGGATCAACGGAAAAATTTTTTATCCTCCGTCGGATTTCCCGATGTATACAAAAATTTCGATTTACCTCTCTTCAGATAATATGCTTTAACAAATAAAAGCGGTTTCGCGGCAAACCAAGGCTGTTTTTATGCAAAAAAACCCGTTTTTTGCCCGTCGGATTTTCAGAAAAAGGATACTGCTTTTCTTTATCTCTCGCCGAAAAATCCGACGGAGGAATTGTATGGGTTAGTATTAATGCGCGCCTTCCGAAAAAGGATGAAATTTTCGCACACGCTAATCCCGCTTCCGTACGGAAGATAAAATTTTGTTCCGTTGCAGCCGGAAAATCATTTTTTGTTTCTTCTATTTGGAGGGGTTTCAAAATTTTTTCGTAACTTGCACGCAAATTCCGTAATATTTATTCGGTTGATTACCATATAGATATATGGACAACTTTTTATGTCACATTCTTAAACGCATAACGGGTTAATAGTACTATTTATGAAATTGAAATTAAGCAGAACCGCAACCATCGGATTATCTTTCGTTGTTAGTCTGGCAATAATTTACTTCGGCATTAATTTTCTGAAAGGGATCAATATTTTCCAAAAACAGAATAATTATATAGCTGTTTTTGATGATGTTTCGGGGTTAAACACCTCGTCGCCCGTATTGGTAAACGGATATCAAGTCGGATTAGTCAGTTCTATTAAGATGATCAGTTCCGATCCTATGAAGTTTGCAGTAGAAATACGATTGGATGACGAATTTAAAATAAAAGAAGGAAGCAAACTGGAGTTTGGTACCGATCTGCTGGGCGGCTCATCGGTTAGACTGAAAATTAATAACGAAGGCACCCGTTATTTGAATCCCGGTGATACACTTCTCGGAGGACGAGCACCGGGAATGATGGACAGCGCCGAAAAAATTGCCCCCAAAGCCGATTCTATTTTGTTACATATCGATTCCACAGTCATGGCGTTGAACCAATTACTTACAGACCCGGCATGGCAAAGATCCATCAACGGAATAAACAGCACAATAAACGAGTTACAGGCAACCGCTCAAAATATAAACAAAATCGTTTTTGATGTAGGAGAAGAAATTCCTGAAATTACTCAGGATCTGGCAACTGTAATCAATAATCTAAAAAAAGTAAGCGAAGAATTGAAAGACTCCGATTTCGGTAATACCTTAGCATCGCTTGATGAAACTATTACAAATTTGAATTTACTTTCTCAAAAAGTAAATTCAACCGATAACTCTGTAGGAAAACTTATAAACGGTTCGGAACTTCACGATAGTTTAGTGGTTGCGATCAATACCGCAACAAAATTGCTGGAAGACATACGACAAAATCCGAAGAGATATTTAAGTGTAAAATTGCGTCTATTCTAACTTTAAAGCATAGTTGACTTTTATCTCGAGAAACATTTAAATAGAATCGCTCTAAATAGATGTTCCGGACATAAAAATCACAAAAGTATTCGTATTATTGTATTTAAGTGATAAAAATGAAGTGCATTGCATTTTCAAGCTTTTTTTATACACTTAATAGGAATACTGATATTCAGTGTTTTGCCAGGGTAGCGTTTTTGTATATAATTGATATTTAAACATTTAACGCTATCCGGTTGATAATTAATTCTGTGCTTTGTTGTCCTTTTTCAATAAAGAAACACATTTTTTTTTCCGAAAAATATTCCCAAAATTTGTACTCAGAAACGACAAGAAAACAATTTTTAAATAAACCAATGAAAGCAGATTTCAAGATTTTATGGAATAACTGTCTGAACGTCATTCGCGATAATATTTCCGAAGCTGCATTCAACACTTGGTTTGCACCAATTATCCCTTTAAGTTATAAAGATAACGTGCTGACAATCCAAGTGCCAAGTCAGTTTTTTTATGAATATCTTGAGGAAAAATACATTGATCTTATTCAACAAACACTTTATCGCGAAATTGGGGAGGGCACTATTCTGAACTATCGCGTATTAATTGAAACAGAAACCAATACAGCTGTAGAACTTCGGGGCGAACCCCGAACACAACCGGGAAACAAAAAAATAGCAAAAAAAATAGCCATAAAAGTTCCCAACCCTTTCGAACGGGTAGAAACCCCCGAATTCGATTCTCAAATAAATTCTAAATATACATTTAATAACTTTTTTGAAGGGGAAAGCAACCGATTGGCACGCACGGCTGCAGAAGCAGTAGCCGAAAATCCTGCAAAAACTGCCTTTAATCCCTTATTCGTCTATGGGAATTCGGGGGTCGGGAAAACACATCTCTGCCACGCTATCGGCTCTAAAATACTCGATCGATATCCCGAAAGAAAAGTGCTTTATCTCTCGGCTCACCTCTTTAAGGTGCAATTCACCGATGCGCGACGGTTCAATACCATCAACGACTTTATCAATTTCTATCAAGGTATCGATGTGTTGATTATCGACGATATTCAGGAACTTTCCGGATTGGAAAAAACACAAAATACATTCTTCCACATTTTCAATCATCTCCACCAAAACAACAAACAGTTGGTAATGACATCCGATTGTGCTCCCACAGATATGCTGGGAATGGAAGAACGATTGCTAACCCGCTTCCGATGGGGGTTGACAACAAGCCTGGAACGTCCCGACAAAGAATTGCGTAAAAAAATATTGAAACACAAAGTACTTTCCGATGGGCTGGCAATTTCGGACGAAGTCATCGATTTTATTGCAGAAAATGTTACCGATAACGTGCGCGACCTCGAAGGTGTGATTGTTTCGTTGATGGCACATTCCATTATCAACGACCGCGACATCGATATAAGTCTTGCCAAACGAGTAATGGAACAAACCCTCAAATTCGAAAAAAAACGCATCACCGTACAAAAAATCCAGGATACGGTATGTGATTTTTTCAACATTAAAAAAGAACTCGTCCATTCTGCATCCAGAAAAAGAGAAATTGTTCAGGCACGCCAGGTGATTATGTATTTCATTAAAAAACACACCAAACTATCCCTCTCCCAAATTGGTGCTCAAATTGGTAACAGAAATCATTCCACGGTTCTCCATTCTTGCAACGCCGTTAAAAATCTCGCCGAAGTAGATAAAAGATTTCGTGCCGATATTGAAGAAATTGAACGATTGCTTAATTCATAAAAACCCCGGACTTTGCGGTTGGTTGCCTTACTCCCTATGCAACCGATTCGATTCATCGGATTGTTGATTTAAAATGATTACCTTTGGAATTGTTATCGGAACATTTCTAGCCATTCCCTCCGATAAACCGATTCAATTTGTGATTTCTTGCAATGAAACGATTTGTATATATCCTGCTTTTTCTAATCTCTTGGGTATCGGTCTGGACAACAGAACCGATAAAAATAGCCGTCGTCAGCGATGTGCATTATCTCTCGCCACAACTTGCAGGAAAAGGCACTGCTTTGGAAAAATACGAAACGGCTACAGGAAGAAATACGGAAGATCTTCACGCGGTACTGGATGAAGTAGTAACCGATTTGCTGGATAAATCTCCCGATATTTTGCTCATCCCCGGCGATATAACCAAAGACGGGGAAAAGCAGAGCCATCTGGATTTTAAGGAAAAACTGCTGCCGCTAACAAAAAACGGAACGCAAGTATTTGTTGTTCCGGGTAATCATGACATCAATGTTCCTACGGCAAAAAAATACATGGAAGACAAAACCGAACCTGCAGAGAACGTTTCGCCCGAAGAATTTGCGGCAATCTATGCCGATTTCGGCTACGGGAAAGCCGTAAAGCGCGATACCGCCTCGCTGAGCTACCTTGCTTCCGTAAACGATTCTCTATGGCTGCTGTGTTTCGATACCAATCGATATAACGAATACCGCACCTCCTCCCTTTCATCCGGAAGAATTCTCCCTCAAACTCTCCAATGGGCATTGGAAATTCTCCACGAAGCAAAAGAAAAAAATATCAACGTAATCGGCATGATGCACCACGGCGTAGTGGAACATATGCCTTATCAAAGCGCATTCTTCCCGGAATATCTGATTAATGACTGGAAAAAAAATGCGGAAATTCTTGCAGACAGCGGATTAAAAATTGTTTTTACAGGACATTTCCATGCCAATGACATCACTTCTTACACCTCGGCCTCCGGAAATACAATTACCGATGTGGAAACCGGAAGTCTGGCTCAATACCCATTTCCGTACCGCTTTATCCTCCTCGAAAATGATTCCTTGAAAATAAACACACATCTTGTAAATTCAATCCCTTCAAAACCATATCTGGCAGAAGAATACAAAGAAAAACTCCGTGAACAAACAAAAAAATCGGCTTCATCCAAAATCAAGAGCCTCAAAATACCGCTGCCCGAAGAAATCCGACAGGCGCTTGTTGATGTTATTGTTCAAATGAACCTGTTGCATGTTTGCGGCGATGAACAACTTACAGAAGAAATGGTACAGACAATAAAAATTTTCAGTAAAATAATGGGACAGGAAAATTTCGACCCGACGACATTCCAATTGGATTACCCGCCAGCCGACAATAAAGTGGAGCTTGCCTTATGAAGCCGAAAGCGTTTCCCCCTCTGGCATGCTGTATGTATAGCAATTGCACGGAGGCAGGCTGCGACGAAGCAGGACGCGGATGTCTTGCAGGACCTGTCTTTGCCGCCGCTGTTATCCTTCCTCCCGATTTTAAATGCGCCAAGCTCAACGATTCAAAACAACTTTCAGAAAAAGATCGCAACGAACTGCGAATCCTTATCGAAAAACATGCTTTGTGCTTTGGCGTGGCTTCATGCTCCCCTCAGGAAATCGATGAAATAAACATTCTCAGGGCATCCATAAAAGCCATGCACAAAGCATTAGACAAGCTTACCGTGCGACCACAACATATTCTGGTGGACGGGAACCGTTTTCGTCTTTACGAAAATATCCCTCATACGTGTATCATAAAAGGTGACGGAAAATACATGTCGATAGCGGCTGCTTCCATTTTGGCAAAAACCTACCGAGACGAATACATGAAAAATCTTCACAACGAATTTCCGGATTACGGTTGGGCACAAAACAAAGGATATCCCACCGCATTGCATCGAGAGGCAATCAAAAAATACGGCATCACTCCTCACCACCGCAAAAGTTTTACACTGGTTGAAAAACAATTGAAAATCGAATTCTAAAAAGACATACTGTCACCCACTTTTTATTGTTCTAATTACGAACGAATAGAATAATAGGAATCCCCTATCGATTTCGAATTAAATTTATTTCATGATAATTTGAAGGTTTTTACGGTAAAACAAGAGCATATACCCACATTTTAACCGTTTGACTTGCAAATATTCGCTAACTTTGCCGAGAAAGAACGATGGCAAAACTCAAATCGGTTTATTTTTGCAGCAATTGCGGCAATGAATCACCCAAATGGATGGGGCGTTGTCCGGCTTGTGGCGAATGGGGAACATTCGTAGAAGAACTCGTTGGCAAAAACGATCTCTCCAAAGAGGAAGATATGCGTGCTTTTTCCGGTATAAAAAGTCAACCATTGCCTCTTGGCGAAATAAAAGCCGACGAAGAACCACGGATCAATCTTATCGATAACGAATTGAACCGCGTGCTTGGCGGGGGGCTCGTTCCGGCATCGGTGGTGTTGATCGGAGGGGAACCGGGCATCGGAAAATCTACCCTCGTGCTGCAAACTCTGCTGAAACTGCAACACATTCGATCGCTCTATGTGTCGGGAGAAGAAAGTGCCCGACAGATAAAACTCCGTGCAGACAGAATCGGAATACAAAACGATAACTGCCTTATAGTTTGCGAAACTAACCTCGATCAGATTTTTACACATATCAAAAACACGTTGCCCCGATTGGTTGTAATCGATTCCATTCAAACGGTTTACAGCGATGCACTGGAATCGTCGCCCGGAAGCATTTCGCAGGTGCGCGAATGTGCCGTATCGATTTTAAAGTTCGCGAAACAATCGGGTATACCCGTGATTCTGATTGGACACATCACCAAAGAAGGCAACATTGCGGGACCTAAAATTTTGGAACATATTGTAGATACGGTTTTGCAGTTCGAAGGCGACCAACATTACATGTATCGTATTCTGCGAAGCATCAAAAATCGTTTCGGCAGTACATCCGAAGTCGGCATTTACGAAATGAACTCCTCGGGGTTGCGCGAAGTAATAAATCCCTCGGAGTTGCTGCTCACCCAAAACCATGAAGGTTTAAGCGGCGTAGGCATCGCTGCCGTCATCGAAGGTATTCGCCCTTTTTTAATCGAAACCCAAGCACTGGTAAGCACCGCAGCTTACGGTACACCGCAACGTTCTTCCACCGGTTTCGATATTCGAAGAATGAACATGCTGCTGGCAGTATTGGAAAAAAGAGCAGGATTCAAACTTTCGCAAAAGGATGTTTTTTTAAATATAGCGGGAGGCTTGCGTATAAGTGACCCCGGGTTGGATTTATCGGTAATCAGCGCAATTTTATCGTCAAGTCTCGATATCTCAATTGACAGAAATATTTGTTTGGTCGGAGAAGTAGGACTATCGGGAGAAATTCGTCCGGTTAGCCGTATCGAGCAACGTATCCTTGAAGCAGAGAAACTCGGCTTTTCACATATTCTCATCCCGACAAATAACCTGAAAGGATTTACAGCAAAACCAGCGATAAAAATCGAAACGGTACGAAAAGTTGAGGAGGCTTTCAAACACCTATTTGCATAAAATAACGTCCTTTGTTTTATGGAATCAGGAAATTGTATTATCTTTGCAATAATTATTATCGGTACCTTGACCGAGTGGCTAGGTAGCGGTCTGCAAAACCGTTTACGGCGGTTCAAATCCGCCAGGTACCTCTGGAACAAGCAAAAACGGCACTTTAACGTGTCGTTTTTATTTTTCAAATAAAAAAGCTTCAATCGTTTTCGCGTTTGTTCCCTTAAAAAGGAACAAATGGTGTATCTTTGGAAAAGAAAAAAATATATATATATATATATACGATCATTAAACGGCAAACTATGTTGAACATTGTTATTTTTGGAGCACCCGGTTCGGGAAAAGGCACACAGAGTAGCTATCTGAAAGATAAATACGGTTTGATACATATCTCGACGGGAGATTTATTAAGAGCAGAGATAGCCGCAAAAACTGATTTGGGAAAAATGGCCGAAAGTTATATCGTTAAAGGTCAATTGGTGCCCGATGAAGTAGTCATCGGTATGCTGGAAGATACCATCAAAAAGAATCCCGATGCAAAGGGTTTTATTTTCGACGGCTTCCCACGGACGCTGGCTCAGGGAGAAGCTCTCGATAAAATCCTAAAAAAATATGGAAAAGAAATATCAATAGTTATCAGTCTTGAAGTTGACGATGAAGAGCTCATTGACCGACTTCTCAAACGAGGCGAATTGATGGGGCGTTCCGACGATAACCGCGAAACCATTGAATCGCGATTAAAAGTCTATTATAACCAAACTGCGCCTTTGAAGGAATTCTATGCCGAACAAGGCAAACTGATAGAAATTCCCGGAAAGGGCTCAATCGAAGAGATTTTTGCTTCCATTGCAGAAGCAGTTGACAAAGTTGCGGCGGAGAAAACAGAATGACAAAATCTAACTTTGTTGATTATGTAAAAATATTTTGCCGATCAGGAAAAGGAGGTAGTGGCTCTGTCCATTTCCATAGAGCAAAATACCTCCCAAAAGGTGGACCTGACGGAGGCGATGGTGGTGACGGGGGAAATATCATCCTTCGAGGAAACCGTAATTACCATACGCTGTTACACCTGCGCTATCAACGCCATATTTTTGCAGGACACGGAGAAAGTGGTTCGCGCAACCAATCCTCAGGGAAAAAAGGAGAAAGTAAAATCATTGAAGTACCCTGCGGAACAATAGTTTATGATGCCGATACAGGCGAATTTTTATGCGACATAACCGAGCATGGACAAGAAGTCATCCTACTGAAAGGCGGAAAGGGAGGACTAGGAAATGCACGATTCAAATCGCCTACCAATCAAACACCGCGATATGCACAACCCGGTGAACCATCAGAGGAACGTTGGGTAATCTTAGAACTAAAGCTTCTGGCCGACGTAGGACTGGTAGGTTTTCCAAATGCAGGGAAATCGACCCTACTATCGACAGTTTCTGCAGCAAGACCCAAAATTGCCGACTACCCTTTCACTACGTTAGAACCAAATTTGGGAATGGTGGAATATCGAGATGGAAAATCGTTCGTAATGGCAGACATACCGGGAATTATCGAAGGGGCAAGTAAGGGGAAAGGGCTCGGTTTGCGCTTTTTGAGACACATTGAACGCAATGCCTTGCTGCTCTTTGTTATACCGGTCACTTCCGAAAATATCCGTAAAGAATACGATATGCTGGTGAACGAACTGATCCAATATAATCCCCAACTGGCAGATAAGCGTCGTGTTTTGGCCATCTCGAAATCGGATATGGTCGACGAAGAGCAAATGAAAAAGATTGCAGAAGATTTACCCGATATTCCTTATGTATTTATTTCCTCCATTACAGGTTTTGGCATCCAAAAGCTAAAAGATGTTCTTTGGGAAACACTCGATTTCGAGGATTTTGATCCTCATGCAATAATAAAGGACACCCTGGTTCATCGGAATCTAGACATAGCTCCTCTTAAACACGAGAAGAAGGTGGAGAAGGAGGAGAAGGAGGAAAACGAAGACGAAAACACCTCTTATTACGATGAAAAGCTTTAATAGAAAACGAATAGCATAGTGAAAGTTCATTCCGAATATTCCAATTTGCTCCAGTTTGATTTATTGAAAAAAGAATCAGCTATCGAACACTTTACCACAACAAGAACAGGAGGCGTCAGCAAAGGAACATTTTCATCTTTTAATCTCGGTAATTTTTCTGAAGACGATCCGGCTGCTATTTACCGAAATCGAAATATTCTTGCCCGCATGTGGCACAAAGATCAAAGCGATTTCATCGTTCCTCATCAAACACACGGAACCAACGTAATGACTATCGATCACACGTTTCTCAAACGTCCTCTTTGCGAACAAGATAAACTTCTTTACGGTGTTGATGCACTCATTACACAAGAAAAAGGGTTGTTTTTGTGTGTAACAACAGCCGATTGCGTTCCTATCCTATTATATGATACCAAAAACCACGCTATTGCAACCATTCACGCCGGATGGCGAGGAACTGTTGGGAGAATTGTAGAAAAAACCATCAACGAGATGATAAAAAATTACCACACTCTGCCCCATGATATCATAGGAGGTATTGGTCCGGCAATTTCGATGAAAAATTATGAAATAGGTGAAAATGTCAAGATCGAATTTTCAAAACAAAAGTTCGATCTGTCAACAACATCTTGCAGAAAACGTACTTCATCACACATTCATATCGACCTGAAAGAAATCAATCGACTTGAACTCATCCGGTTAGGAATCCCTGAAAATCAGATAGAAAAAACCGATTTGTGTACCTATGAAAACTCGGATTTATTCTTTTCCGCCCGCCGACAATCCATTCATTGCGGCAGGATGTTGTCGGGAATCATGCTGAAATAAAGAAATTTACATTCCTAACTTAATAAAAATAGAGACGTCGGCTGTCGGCGTCTCTATTTCCTTATCAAACGTATCACTACCGGAATAAACTGCTTTCAATTAATAACGTTGGCTGACAACGTCCCAGTTTATGATCTTCCATAGTTCTTTCAGGTGGTCTGCCCGGCGGTTCTGATAATCGAGATAGTAAGCATGTTCCCATACATCAAATCCTAAGATCGGGATCAATCCTTTTCTTATCGGATTGCCGGCATTACTTTCTTTTTCGATGGAAAGTTTGCCGTTCCCGTCTTTAGCCAGCCAAACCCAACCTGAACCGAACAATGAAACCCCGGCTTCGTTAAATAATTCTTGAAATTTTTCAAATGAACCGAATTGTTCATCAATAGCTTGAGCCAATTTGCCTTTTGGCTCACCACCTCCGTTTGGAGAAAACGACGTAAAGTAAAGATCATGATTCAGGACTTGTCCTGCATTATTGAATATAGCCCCGTCACTTTCTTTTACAATCGTTTCCAAATCGGCATTTTCAAACTTTGTTCCTACAACCAGTCTATTTAAATTATCCACATAAGCCTGATGATGTTTGCCATAGTGGAATTCAATTGTTGTTTTGCTAATAACCGGCTCAAGAGCATCGGGTGAATAAGGAAGCGGTACTTTTTCGAACTTCATACTTTTACTGTTTTTAGAGTTAATATTATCGTTATTTTGAGTATGTAAATTTATGGTACATCAGAATGCTTATTGCCCGTATTGCCTGTCACTAAAACTAAAGAAGAAAACATTTACTTAGCCACACATGACGTCCAAAATTATAACGAATAAGACAGGCATATTGTTCAGAATAATTTAGATTGATTCTTATTAAGAAAAACTAAAAACAATAAAAAAGAAAATACCTATTAAACAATGAGGGCACCCAAAGCAATTTTGGGTGCCCTCATTAGAGACATAAAAAGCAAATTACTTTTCTTTTTTGGGTATATCGATATTTTTTTCGTTTTCAGAAAACTCCTCTACTTTTGTTTTTCCTTCTTTAGGAAAGTGAGGTGCTGAGGAAGAATTGACATCTGCTTCTACGACAAGATTTACTTCTTGTGGTTTCGAGCGAATGAGGTTATCGTCAGGTTTCATGCTCTTACTCATTTCCAAAATCTCTTGCGAACGCGATACCCATTGACGTTTACCAAAAATCATTTCCAAATCTTCTGCAAAGATGATCTCTTTTTCTAAAAGAATTTCAGCAAGTTTACCATGACCTTCCTTATGCTCCAAAAGAATGACTTTTGCTCGCTCATATTGTTCCGCTATCATGGTTTTTACTTCGCTATCGATCAATTTAGCCGTTTCCTCACTATACGGTTTGGAAAAAGAATACTCCTGACCGGTAGAATCATAGTAACACAAATTTGCCAATTTCTCGCTCATACCCATATACATAATCATCGCATATGCCTGTTTGGTAACCCGTTCCAAATCATTCATTGCCCCCGAGGAAATGGTTCCTGTAAATAATTCTTCTGCAGCACGCCCACCCAGTAATGCACACATTTCGTCGAGCATTTGTTCTTTGGTTGTAATTTGCCGCTCTTCGGGCAAATACCATGCTGCACCTAACGCTTTTCCTCGCGGAACTATAGTTACTTTAACCAACGGACTGGCATATCTTAGAAACCAACTCAACGTTGCATGACCGGCCTCATGAATCGCAATAGAGCGTTTTTCATCCTGTGTAATAATTTTATTTTTCTTTTCCAATCCACCGATTATGCGATCAACAGCACTCAAAAAATCTTCTTTCTGAACAAACTTCTTTTTCCTACGAGCGGCAATCAATGCTGCTTCGTTGCAAACATTAGCTATATCTGCTCCGGAAAAACCGGGTGTCTGACGAGCCAAGAAATCAACATCAACCGTTTCATCACTTTTAATCGGACGAAGATGAACATTAAATATTTCTCTACGATCATTCAAATCGGGCAATTCAACATAGATCTGACGATCGAAACGACCCGCACGAAGCAGGGCTTTATCCAAAATATCAGCGCGGTTAGTTGCCGCAAGAATGATGACTCCACTATTCGAACTGAATCCATCCATCTCGGTTAGAAGCTGATTCAAGGTGTTTTCGCGTTCATCATTTGCTCCAAAATTGACATTCTTGCCACGAGCACGTCCCACTGCATCAATTTCATCAATAAAGACAATACAGGGAGCTTTCTCTTTCGCTTGACGAAAGAGATCGCGTACACGCGATGCGCCAACACCGACAAACATTTCAACAAAATCGGACCCCGAAATGGAGAAAAATGGCACGTTGGCTTCACCTGCAACGGCTTTTGCCAGCAAGGTTTTTCCTGTACCCGGAGGCCCTATCAATAATGCCCCTTTTGGAATTTTCCCGCCTAAATTCGTATAATTATCGGGATGTTTAAGAAACTCCACTATTTCCTTAACCTCTTCCTTGGCTTCTGAAAGCCCGGCAACATCTTTGAAAGTAACCTTTACTCCTGCATCCTTATCAAAAAGCTGCGCTTTGGATTTTCCGACATTGAAGATATTTCCACCTCCGCCACCTCCGCCACCGCTTTGCATCCTTCTCATCATCCATACCCAGAACACAATTAACAAAATGAAGGGAGCAGCCGTAAGCAAAATTCCCCATATTTCGGATGTTGTATCAAAACGCACCTCAATATTGTACCCTTTTTCCGATTTTACTTTATCGATAAATTCCGAAGCTCCTTCTGCCGATGGGATACGCACAGTGATAACCGGATTCTTTCCGGCAGCATTGGCGCTCTCTTCGAAAATGTAGTCTACAGATTCACTTCTTACTTTTGCTTCGGCTATTTCTTTATTGCTATAAATAACAACACTTTCGACACGATCTTCATTTACATATTTCTGAAAATCGGACCATGATACTTCTTTTACCGAAGAATTTCCTCCAAAAAAGTACAACGCCAACAATGCTATAAAAATAATGGTATAAATCCAGTAAGCGTTAAAAGATGATTTTGGAGGTTTATTATCTTTATTAGGGTTCAAGGGTGGTTGTCTATTCGAATTTTTATTGTTTTTATCCATTTATTTATTATTCCCCAAGAAAAAATTAATGATGTACGAATGTAACAATTTTAAAAGAAATAAGTTTTTATTCTAAATCGGGAATGTTCTTAAGAAAAGCATCAGCCCACAAATGATCGATATCGTAAAAAGCACGCAGTTTAGGCAAAAAAATATGCACAATGATAGTACCATAGTCCATGCCAATCCATTCTGCCCGTTGTTGACCATGGATTCTGAGCGGATTTTCTTTTGTATCCTTTCTTACGATTTCTTCGATAGATTCTGCAACTGCTGAAACTTGCATAGGGGTAGTCCCTTCACAGATAACAAAATAATCACAGATTGATCCTGCAATCCCACTCAATTCTATAGTGGTAATGTTTTTCCCCTTTTTTTCTTGTATTCCTTTTATTATGCTTTCTAATAATCTGTTTTTTTCCCTCATTCGCTGTTTTAGTAAATTAGTAATACAAAGATAGTTTGTTTTTTCGTAAAAAACTATCATCTAACAAAATAACCTTCATCATTTTAAATTTTTTATGCAAAAAAGATGCCAAAAAAACCCGTTGAGTACTCGGGATTGCTCAACGGGTCAATTAAATGAAATTGTATTTTTATAGCGTTTTTAGTTGAAAATTTTTCCAGAGTACTTTAATACCACCTCCATCATGTATTTGCAAGGCGATGCGACCCTGAGCTTTACCGATTTTTTCATCGCTCAATTCAACCATTTCTTCTCCGTTTAACCACGTTTTTACATTATCACCTTGTACACGTATGCGTAAGGTATTCCATTCTCCCTCTTTCAGGACATCCTCTTTTTCTTCCGGAATACTTGCCAACCATCCTCTTCCGTAAGATTCATAAATACCACCTGTACCATGTCCTTTGGGTGCCACCTCCACTTGCCAACCATTGATAATCTCACCCGGCTCAATAAACGAACGGAAAAAGACACCCGAATTTCCATTGGATTCTTGCTTAAACTCGAGAGTAAGATCAAAATCATCGTAATATTCACGGGTTGCGAGATAACCATATTTTTTTTCGGGACCACTTTCACATACCAAAACACCATCTTGAACGTACCATTTCTCGGTTCCGTATACTTCCCAACCATGCAAATCGACACCATTAAAAAGCGTTACCTCTTTCGTTTTTCGGGGCAACTCTTTAATCTTGAGATTGCGAAACCAAGCGGCCGAACCGTAATCCTGAAGACAAATAACACCCTTGTGAGCTAATCCGTATTCGGGAGCATCTTTCCATTTACCACTGTTTTTTCGCTCAAACCACTCGTCTGTCCAGGCTTCAAATTCCAGTACTTTTTCGCCGTTAAGCCAATATTCAACATGACCGTTATCGAAAACAATTTTCGAGGTATTCCATTCTCCTGCAGGTTTCATTTTTTTCTTGCTCGGGTCGGGAACATACATGGCATAGTCGGCCGCCGTTTTCTGCCACTCTTCAAGAGGTTCGGGAAAATTTTCCTCATCAATCAACTGATATTCCGGACCCGTAATGTAAGGAACCTTAAATTTGGGATGTTCCACAACATGATACAGTACGCCACTATTCCCGCCTTTAGCAATTTTCCAGTCCCAAACCAATTCGAAATTTTCATAAATCTCATCGGTTACAATGTAACCACTTGCATCGCTGCCTCCACCCAATGCACGAATCGTTCCATCTTCAACTGTCCATGGAGCGGTCAACGAATCGCCATTGTAATCGCGCCAACCATTCAAGGTTTTGCCATCGAACAATAATTTCCACCCTTCAGCCTCTTCTGCTTTCGTCAATACATTATTTTTTTCTCCGCTTTGGCAGGAAACAAAAAATATTCCCACCATCACAACACATACAAATAAAATTTTCGTTTTCATGATCTCCTTTTTTATATTATTTAATGAAATATAGGTCAATTTATTTCACCTTTTTGCAAAGATAAAGAAATAATGAATAGTATATTTGCATTTTCGACAAAAAAGAAGAAAAAACGGTTGAAAAGGATTTTTCCTTTATTTTTAAACCAAAAAGGGGTGTCGTGTGTTTATTGAACAAAAGCAAAAAGATCACTTGTTTTGGAACTTATCGATTTATCAAAAAAAGAACATATTGAACACAGGCCTTTAGTTGCTACTCTCGGTTTTTTTGATGGCGTGCATATAGGTCACCGACATTTAATCAATCAGGTAAAAGCTAAAGCAAAACAATTGAATTTACCGGCGGCGGTAGTTACTTTTCCCGAACATCCACGAAAAGTTTTACAGCAGGACTATCAACCTAAACTTTTGTGTGGATATGAGGAAAAACTCGAACAATTAGAAACTACAGGAATCAATTATGGCATAAGCATGCCTTTTACCGTTGAGCTTTCTCGATTGACGGCAAAAGCATTCATGGAAAAAATACTAAAAGAAAAAATAAACGTCCACACCTTACTTATAGGTCACGATCACCGTTTTGGACACAACAGAGAAGAAGGATTTCCTGATTATGTAGAGTATGGCAAAGAACTTGGAATTGATGTTATACAGGCAAGCGAACTACGTTTTGAAGACCATCATGTAAGCTCATCCCAAATACGACGATTGCTTTCCGAAGGGAAAATCAAGCTTGCTAATAAATTGCTTTCTTATAATTACAAGTTTTCCGGTAAAATCATCGAGGGATACAAGGTGGGTCGTACGTTGGGGTTTCCTACGGCCAACATTCAGGCATGGGAAAAATATAAGGTAATCCCTGCATTAGGTGTTTATGCGGTTTTTGTTCGATTCGAAAACGAAATTTACAAAGGGATGCTTTATATCGGTACACGTCCTACCATGCAAAACGACAACGAAATCAGCATGGAGGTGAATATTTTCGACTTTGAAGGGGATCTGTATAATCGATCGTTAACTGTTGAATTTGTTGATTTTGTTCGCCCTGACATAAAATTTGACAGTGTGAAAGCGTTGGTCGAACAAATAAGGAAAGACAAAATTGCAGTAATAGAAAAACTCAACAACTAAAAAAGAAAAATATTATGGAATATGCGACACTAAACAATGGAATAAAAATTCCTTATGTGGGATTAGGTGTTTTTCGGCTAACCGATGATAAAATTGCATACGAAACGGTGCGAATGGCTCTCGATGTCGGATATCGACACATTGATACGGCGATGATATACGAAAACGAAGAAGCCGTAGGAAGAGCCATCAGAGACAGTGGCATTCCACGCGAAGAAATTTTTCTAACTACAAAACTATGGAACGACGATATTCGAAAAGATAATGTACAGGGAGCTTTTGAAGCTAGTTTGAAACGACTGGGGACAGAATACGTCGACTTATATCTTGTGCATTGGCCGGTGAAGGAAAAATATATTTCGGTTTGGAAAGAAATGGAGAAAATCTATGCCGGCGGGAAAACGAGGGCTATAGGCGTCAGCAATTACCTCGAGCATCATCTTGACGAACTACTCAAAATCGCATCAGTAGTTCCTGCAGTAGACCAAATTGAACTTCACCCTTATCTGACTCAGGAAAAACTAGTGAATTATTTGCATGAGAAAAATATTGTCCCTGAAGCATGGAGCCCTTTTTGCGCTAAAAAAAATAATCTGCTTGAAGAACCCATTCTTAAAGAGATAGCCAAAAAATACGGCAAAACCCCGGCGCAAGTAGTTTTGCGATGGGATATCCAACGCGGCATCGTAGTGATCCCCAAATCATCAAATTTATCACGACAGAAAGAAAACCTGGATATTTTTGATTTCGAACTGTCTGATGAAGATATGAAACGTATTAATTCGCTAAACAGAGATCAACGCGTAGGCTCTCATCCCGATGAAATTACATTTTAATAGATTTTTCTCTCATTAAGTGCACGCTGATAGCGTAGCGCATTTCGCGCATGCTCTGCATGCGTAGATGCAAAATTATGTCTTCCGGAAAGATCATCTTTGGCACACATAAACAGATAACCGTGCTGTTGAGGTGAGAGAACGGCATCAATGGCCTCAATAGAAGGTATGCGAATAGGTCCCGGCGGCAATCCTGCATATTTATACGTATTATAAGGCGAATCGACCTCTAAATGTTTAAACAAAATGCGCTGCATCGAAAAGTCCCCAATAGCAAATTTCACCGTCGGATCAGCTTCAAGTTTCATTCCTTTGTGCAAACGATTCAAATAAAGCCCTGCTATAACAGGATATTCATCGGGATAAGTAGCTTCTTCTTCAACAACGGATGCTAAGATGGAAACTTCTACCGGTGTCAAGCCTATCTTTTGGGCTTTAGTCTTCCGTTCATCATTCCAGAAAATGTCGTATTCACGTTTCATTCGCGAAAGGAGTTTATCGACACCGGTATCCCAATATACTTCATAGGTATTGGGAATAAACATGCATATAACCGTACTAGTATCGAATCCCAACTCCTTAACCTTTTCGGAATCATTCAAGGCATTCATCAAAGAAATGCTATCTATCATAAGTTGTTGCGAGAGTCGCGAAACAAGCTCTGCTTTCGTGCGTATATTATTGAAAGTGAGATTTACAGGGGTTTGCATTCCTGCACGCAAAATACGGATTACCTCGATCATGCTCATGCCATTTTTAACAGCATAACAACCGGTTTTAATGTTGGACAGATAATTCATCCGCTTTGCCAATAGTCTAAAAATTTTTTCTGACGGTAAATCAGCTTTTTCTTTCAATTGATAAACAATATCTTCGAAATCTTTCCTTTCATCAATATAGATATAAACAGTTGTAGTTAAGGTAAAAGGTTTAAAAACAGTATTTCTCAAATAAAAAATGCTGCTTGTTATCAACAACACTATGAAAGAAAAAATCCACCACGCCGTTTTATGTCGTTTCCTGTTTGATTTCTTTTGCATTCAACTATTACTATAAAAAAAACAACACAAATGTAGAAATATTTTCATAAAAAATTGAATTTTCTTTGATTAGCTGAAAACAAACTCGTATATTTGCGAGCGATTTTTAAGAATATACTCCGGAAGTTTGGGTGAGTGGCTGAAACCAGCAGTTTGCTAAACTGCCGTACGAGTAATCGTACCGGGGGTTCGAATCCCCCAGCTTCCGCAAAATAAGCCGCCCTATTAGGCGGCATTTTTGTTTTATTGCAACCTATAAACGATTTTTTCTTACAAAATTCCGCAAACAATCACATAGAAAATGAATTTTCATTATATTTGCGCAGATTTTCGTTCAAAAAGTAAAAATATAATTTATGAATAACCCCCTATCTGCCCGAATCACAATGCTTTCTCCCTCGGAAACATTTGCCATGTCGCAAAAAAGTAATGAACTGAAAGCACAAGGTATTGACGTAATCAATTTAAGCGTCGGCGAACCCGATTTCAATACTCCCGATCATATAAAAGAAGCTGCAAAAAAAGCCATAGACGATAATTTTACTTTTTATTCGCCTGTTCCCGGCTACCTTGATTTGCGAAAAGCCATATGCGAAAAATTGAAAAGAGAAAATAATCTTGATTTTACACCCGATCAGATTGTTTGTTCCAATGGCGCAAAACAATCCATTTGCAATGTCCTACTAACATTAATAGATAAAGACGATGAAGTCATTATTCCCGCACCTTATTGGGTAAGCTATCCCGAAATGGTGAAACTAGCGGAGGGGAAATCGGTTTTTGTAGATGCAAGCATTGAACAAAATTTTAAAATTACAGCAGAACAACTGGAAAAAGCAATCACTCCCAAAACAAAAGCCTTTATTCTTTGCTCCCCTTCAAATCCGACAGGGAGTGTTTACACCAAAGAAGAACTTGAAAAGTTGGTTGATGTGCTAGCTGCTCATCCTCAAATATTCATAATTTCGGACGAAATTTACGAACATATCAATTACGTTGGGAAGCATGAAAGCATTGCCCAGTTTGAAAAGATTCGACAACAGGTAATCGTGGCAAATGGTGTATCAAAAGCTTACGCAATGAC
Organism: Bacteroidales bacterium; assembly: GCA_012798745.1. Taxonomy (GTDB): domain Bacteria; phylum Bacteroidota; class Bacteroidia; order Bacteroidales; family Dysgonomonadaceae; genus Anaerorudis. The sequence continues at coordinate 1,658 of JAAZMQ010000090.1, read as the reverse complement.
AGGATGGCGTATCGGTTGGATTGCCGCCCCTACATGGCTGGCATCAGCTTGCAACACACTGCAGGGACAATATACTTCCGGTCCTTCATCCATCTCGCAAAAAGCCGCCTTAGCTGCTTATACAGGCGATCAAACATGCGTGGAAACGATGCGTCAGGCTTTTGAAAGAAGAAAAAAGCACATCGTAGATCTTCTCAACGAAATTCCGGATTTGAAAGTTAACGATCCGATGGGTGCTTTCTATATTTTTCCTCAATGCGACAGTTATTTCGGAAAATCGCATAATGGAAAAATCATCAAGAGTGCATCTGATCTCGCCATGTATTTGCTCGAAGAGGGGCACGTAGCCTGCGTAGGTGGTGCAGCATTTGGTGCACCTACATGCATCCGATTATCATATGCAACATCCGAAGAAAATATCACCAAAGCAATCGCCCGCATAAAAGAAGCATTGACAAAGCTAGTATGAAGAGAGAGGCTAAGGCAAGCGACAAGTTCACTCTGTCTTTGTCATTTTTCAAAAAACAGCTTTGATCATTACAGGAAAATGATCAGAAGGGAATCGACTGTATTGTTGCTCATTAAGTACACCATATTTTGCAACCTTAATGCCTTCTGTTACCCAAATATAGTCGATTCTGTCTTTCATAGGAGAATGTAAATTAAACGAATTGAATGTACCTACCGTCCCATAGGGAGGTTGCAGGGTAACTTGATAGGAATCCCTTAGTTTACCATTGTTATAAATGATCTGAATAGGTTCATCTTCGGGAGTGGAATTAAAATCGCCTGTACAAAATACCGGCATATCTCCCGCAATATCCTGTATTCTTTCTAACAACAGTAGTGATGAATTTCTTCGGGCAACACGTCCTTCATGGTCATAATGCAAATTAAAAACATAAAACTCTTTCCCCGATTTTTTATCCTTAAATTTTGCCCACGAACATATCCGGTTGCAACACGTAGCATCCCAACCCTTACTAGGGATATCAGGTGTTTCAGAAAACCAAAAATTACCTTTTCCTAATACTTCAAAACGATCTTTTTTATATAGAATTGCTGAATGCTCGCCAGTCTCCTTTCCGTCATCGCGCCCTACTCCTACATAAGCATAATTACCCAACTCCAGGATATCGTCTAACTGATGTTTAAAACCCTCTTGGGTACCGCAAATATCAAAATCGTGAAAACGAATTAACCCCTTTACCATATCCTTCCTTTTAGGCCACGCATTTTCTCCATCGCTTGGCGTATCCATACGTAAATTGAACGTTGCTATATTCAACGTACACGTTTTCTTGTTTTGAGCAAAAGCCATTATTGATATATTAGCTAAAGCAAGACAAAATAAAAAAGTCGTCGTTTTTTTCATACTCCTATTTGCTTTTTATAATTATGCAAAGCTACTCATTTTTCTCACTAATTGACAATTTTTGATTGCTAATTTTCAATTTATCACTACCTTTGCAATTTAAATTTTATAAGAGGGCATAATTTAAAATATGAAAAAGAAATTTTCGGAGTATAATCAATTGAATCTTTCAGAGGTCAACAAAGAAATATTAAGAACATGGGACGAAAAAGACATATTCCAAAAAAGTCTGAAAATTCGTAAAGGGCATCCACACTTTGTATTTTATGAAGGACCTCCTTCA
>JAAZMQ010000089.1 GCA_012798745.1 Bacteroidales bacterium | reverse complement strand
TTTATCTTGTTCAAAATAATCCATTGCACGACTCAATCCCCATGCCCAGGCGGAGATAGCGCCCCATTCGTCGGCAGCAGGGATTTGTTGTTCTTCAACATAGCAAAAAGGATGTATTCCGTCTGAAAAATCGTCTCTGTCAGGGTCAACCTCACAATAAAAAATTGTAGCCAACCCATAACCGGCATGAATAATTTTTTTAACCGGCCACCGATTGGCGCGAACCCCGCGTGATGCTTCCGTCAATTGATGATTGACGATTCCCAACGATTCGTTGTTTTGCGTCCATGCATTGGATATCAGAACATTCGGATCGTTGGTAATTGTATGATTGCCGTAAAAATTATATCCTAAGAATAAGGGGGCTTTCTCTACTCCCTTGGGTAAATACATCAAGATAGTGAAGCGCAGTGCATGATTGTCTTTTTTGAAAATAAGGTCAACCTGTTTGCGGCAGGCTTTACCATCGAGGGCGTTGTCGCTTTGTTCCACTACTTCCCATTGGTGAACAGGAGTTTTGCACGGCACTTTTCCGTACACGTTTTCGGAAAAAAATGCAAGCAATTCGGGTCTGCGTTCCTCAATCCATTCGCGGGGGGTTTTTATTTTTTTGCCTGCGAATGTTGTTAAAGGATCAGGCAATTCGAATTCCGGAACGTTGTTTTCGTCATAGTTGGGCTCTGATTGGGGGACAATTTGCCCAAAAATTACGAGGAAAGTCGACAACAATACCAATGTGAGAATAATAAATCGTGTCGTCATAATGAAAAGAATGAATGATTTTGCTTTCGGAATTCGAAAAGTACTAATTTCAGGGAGATTTTCAAAGTTTTTGCAACTGAATAATCGAAAAATATCAACCGGAAGGTTATACTTCTATTTTAAACTTACGTGAATTCGGTCAACGAGTTAAACCGGGGTTTTTGTGTTCATTGAAATATTCCCGAAACAGGATAAACTAATTTCGGTGTACACAAAAGGTTTATTATTCCTTTTTTCGGATTTTCCGACAAAAACGGAACAAATTTTTATCTTCCGTCGGGAAACGGGGATAGCGTGCACGAAAATTTTATCCTGTTTCGGGAAACGCATGTTAACACCAACCACCGAAATTCTTCCGTCGGATTTTCCGACGAGAGATGAAGAAAAACGTATCCTGTTTCTGAAAATCCGACGGCTGAGATTTAAGTTTTTTAACTTCAAAACCGCTTCATTTCAGCAGTAAATTCACCTTTTTTGTTAAAGCATATTATCAGGATGCCGGTAAATCGAAATTTTTATATACATCGGAAAATCCGACGGAAGATAAAAAATTTTTTCATTGATCCCGGAAAACGATTTTCAAGGCCCTATTGTCCTTTTTTTATCGTATATTGTTCAGGGAATCAGCAATTAAAGTGTGGTGCGTATAGGCAGAAAAATAAAATTCTGTTGTTTTTAATGCGTTGTATAACTCACGCCGGCAGTGAACCAAAAACCGGGTTGGGGTACATTGCCCAAATCGATGTATGAGGTATCGAATATGTTGTTGGCATTGGCGAAGAAACGGAAATGTTTCATCGTGTAATCTA
>JAAZMQ010000088.1 GCA_012798745.1 Bacteroidales bacterium | reverse complement strand
ACTCCCTTGTCATAGGCTTTCAGCGTGGTATAATGCACAGGACCGAAATAAAACCTGAATCCCACGGTATGTTCATTTTTTTCCGGATCAGACACAATAGGAGCCCATGCATCGGCTTTATAATCTTTCAAATAATCCTCCGAAACGAGAGGCGTTGACGAGAGTATGACACTCTCGAAAGGTTTATCGGGAATAACAACCGACGTAAAAAACTGATCTTTAAATGCGAACCATTGAATGGGTTCGGTAATTTCTTTGGTATCCTTCCGGCTCTCGCTCATTTTTTTGGTACCCTGATTATGATACCGGTAAAAAATACGCGAATACCTTCTCTCGAAAGCTTCGCCCTTTTCTTGTCGACGCAGTTTCTGTGCCCAGTTTATTTTGAAATTCGTTAAACTTTCGGGATGTAGCCCATTGTTCATCCCCACCAATCGGATGTCGAATTTCATCATGTATTCGTTCTCGGGAAGGGTATACACAAAATCGAGATATTGACTGCCGGAATGTTTCAGACGCATCGTTACCGAGCGGCCGTCGTCGGAAATTATTGGCACAAACATTTGTTCTGCGCTCGACAGCTTTACGCTTTTCCGATTATACAAGTCGAGATTAAAATACCCCGCATCGCCTTCAAAAAGATAAAGGCTATCTTTATTGTAACGCAAATATCCTTTCAACTGTACCGAGTGGATGCCTCCTCCTTCGGTATCGAGCAAAAGTTTCACTTTTTCGTTTTCGAGCGTCACAAACTGTCTTTCGGGAAGAGTAAAAGGCTCGAGTGAGTCGCTTTTGGCTTCCGAAGGAACGAAATCAAAAAAATCGGCTACATCATTTCTTGTCTGCTGAATTAAAGCCGCACTGTCGGCAACCTGCTTTTCTGCTTCCGCTCTTGCTTTCTCAATCTCCACCATCACCAACGAATCGCGAATTCGCCGTTGTTCCGCTAATTTTTCCTGATCCGGACGGTTATAAATTGAGAACAAAACAATAATAGCCCCAATCAGCAACAAACCAATAGTCGTATTTTTATCCATCCTTTTTCTTTATGTCGATTTACTTTTCTTTCTGCAAAACATGTGTTTTTTTACGCTCTTCCTTCATTTTGATAGCAGCATCCATAAAACTCATGAACAACGGATTAGGCGAAATCACCGTACTGTTGTATTCGGGATGAAACTGTGTTCCCAAATACCAGCGTTTGGAAGGCATTTCCACTATTTCCACCAAATCCGAATCCGGATTTATTCCTGTACACACCATCCCTGCTGCTTCAAATTCTGCTTTGTATTTGTTATTGAACTCATAACGATGGCGGTGCCGTTCTTGAATGAGTTCTTTTCCGTAAGCCTTGTAAGCGAGCGAATCTTTTTTTAGCACACAATCATAAGTACCGAGACGCATTGTGCCCCCTATATTCGTGATGTGTTTCTGCTCGTCCATCAAATCGATAACATTATGCTTGGTTTCCGGCTCCATTTCGGTAGAATCGGCATCGGCATATCCCAATACATTACGGGCAAACTCAATAACCATGCACTGCATACCCAGGCAAATGCCGAACGTGGGAATATCGTTTTCGCGGGCATATTTCAACGCAGTCAATTTGCCGTCGATCCCCCGCTGTCCGAATCCCGGTGCAACAACAATGCCGTCTGCACCCTTTAAAATCTCTTCCACATTTTCTTCGTTTATTTTTTCGGAATGGCATACATCCAACACCAATTTGCGGTCGTGATAAATGGCAGCTTGCGAAAGTGCCTCGCTGATAGACTTGTATGCATCGGGCAATTCGGCATATTTGCCTATTAGTTTAATGCAGACTTCTTCTGTGGCATTTTTGCTTTTATCGAGAAAAGCAATCCACGGCTTCATGGCCGGTTTTTCTCCCACCGGCATATTCATTTTGCGCAACACCACTTCGTCCATTCCTTGGTCGCGCATCATAATAGGAACTTCATAAATGGAAGAAACGTCAACCGATTGGATAACCGCCTGCTTTTCGACGTTGCAAAACAATGCCACTTTATGCAAAATATCTTCGCTCAGTTCTTGTTCGGTACGAAGCACCAGCATATCGGGTTGAATTCCCAGCGACTGCAACTCCTTCACCGAGTGCTGAGTAGGTTTGGTTTTCACCTCACCCGCTGCCTTCAGATAAGGCACATAAGTAAGATGCATGCAAAAACAATTTTTGCCCAATTCCCAACGCAACTGACGGACCGCTTCCAAAAACGGTGTAGACTCAATGTCGCCCACTGTTCCGCCAATTTCGGTAATCACAAAATCGAATTTTTGTTTAATACCCAGCCGTTTGATATTTCGTTTTATTTCGTCGGTAATATGTGGGATTACCTGCACCGTTTTGCCCAAATAATCGCCCCGACGCTCTTTCATAATCACATTCTGATAAATGCGCCCGGTAGTGATAATATTGTCGCGAGTGGTCTGAATATTAAGAAAACGTTCATAATGTCCCAAATCCAAATCGGCTTCGTGCCCGTCTACCGTCACAAAGCATTCGCCATGTTCATAGGGATTTAATGTTCCTGAATCCACATTAATATAAGGATCGAATTTCTGAATGGTAACCTTGTAGCCTCTTTCTTGCAACAATTTACCCATAGACGATGCTATGATGCCCTTCCCTAACGAAGAAACAACACCACCCGTAACAAAAATGTACTTTGTATCAGCCACGATAATTGAAGTATTTGTATTCCTGATTTTTCAAAGGTGCAAAGGTAAGAAAAAAATACCAAAGCATGAAAAATCGTTTTCCGAAGACAATGAAAAGATTTTTTATCCCCTCTCGGATTTTCCAACAGACGTAAAAACATTGTTTTCACCATTTTCTAACAATATTCTTTAACAAATGGGGCCAATTTACCCTCAAAACGCAGCCATTTTTGCATAAAAAAGCGCCAACGTGTGCTCAGCAAATTTTCCGATAGAAAATGAATTTATTTTTTGGCTTATCGGATTTCTCGACAGAGGAATTCAGGTAGTAATTTGTTAACGCTCGTCCCCCGACGACAGATAAAATTTTTGTGCGTTCTAACCTTGTTTTCCAACAGAAGATAAAAATTTTTCCCTTTTTAGTCGAAAATTCCGAAAAAAGACATCAAATACGCCCCCCCACTACGAAAGTTCCGGGAACCGGAAACAACCAATTTCACTTCCGCAAGAAAATCCGGAAGATCTTCCTCAACAATCGGAATCTATCTTTCCAAAAAACGAGGGAGAAAGCAAGGTAACGATTTTTTCGAGATAATGAGCATCGGTTTCGTCAAAAGCGGCCAACTGTTCGCTGTCGATATCCAACACAGCCACCACTTCGTTGCCGTTCATTATGGGCACCACGATTTCGGAACGCGAAAAACGACTGCACGCAATATGCCCCGGAAAAGCATCCACATCGGGCACGATAATCGTTT
>JAAZMQ010000087.1 GCA_012798745.1 Bacteroidales bacterium | reverse complement strand
ATCGAGACGTTGAAGCTTGCTGCCGAAGAAATCGAAAAGGGATTGGGATATTCTGTCTATAAACATATTCTTAATTCGGCCGGAATTGAACGTTTTTCCGATGCTCAATGGGATATGGTAAGACTAGGCATTGGACTTTATGGGGTGAGTGCAAGTGGATTGAAGGGGTTAAGAAACGTATGTACGTTGAAAACTACTATTTTACAGATTAAAAATATTCCGGGGCACGAGACCGTGGGATATGGCAGGAAAGAAGAACTCAATTGCGATGCCCGCATTGCGACTATCCGCATTGGCTACGCCGACGGCCTCGATCGGAAATTCGGCAACAGAAACGGTAAAGTACTTATTAACGGTAAGTTTGCCCCCATTGTTGGCAACGTCTGTATGGATCTTTGTATGGTTGATGTCACGGAGATTGAAGCAAACGAAGGAGATACGGTTGTTGTCTTTGGTGAAACTCCGTCGGTTATTGAGTTGGCAGAAAGCATCGGTACAATACCTTATGAGATTCTCACTTCCGTATCTCCTCGCGTTAAACGTATTTATATAAAAGAATGAGACTGCTTTTTATTCTTTCGGCATCATGATAACAGTAGCCCGGTTGTTTTGTGATAGAAATTCTTTTACAAAGGTCTTCACATCATTTGGCGTAATGCTTTCCAGTATTTTCAAATAATTGCTGTGATCATCATCGCCATAGAAATAATAGTTATCCAGGATATTTAGCCAATAACTGTTTTCTTTTATATTCTCGTAGTATTTTTTTCTGGTGAACTCTTTCACTTTAGAAAAATCCGCTTCGCGGGGACCGTCAGCTGCTATCGATTGTAGTTCGTCGAGGATAATAACATTCATCTTTTCCATTTTTGCCGGATCCGTATCATATATGATTTGCATGAGGGATTGATTTTTAGGATATCTTGAAATTCCTCCGCCGGCATAAACACCATATGTTCCACCTTCTTCTTCACGGATTTTTTCGGTATAAACAATATCGAGAATTTGTCCGAACATGCTCATCAACATTCTATTTTTTTGTGTGAAATCGATGGAACCCGTAATACCATTAAATACCGATGCTTTGGGGAGTTGCATTTCGCGTTCGAACAAGTTGTAGATGATTCCCTTACGATAGTTCATGGGAATCTTTTTAAATTCGGTTTTCCGAGATGTCCCCGGAAGCGAAGCAAGGTATTGTTCGATTACCGGTTTTACTTTTTCTTCATCGATGTTTCCCACAAAGGTAAATGTGAAACTTCCCGGATTACCGAAGCTTTGTTTGTACATCTTCATGATCTTATCGTAATCGATGTTTGGCAAGTCACCCATTTTTAATCTTTTGGTCATCGGATTATCACCATAGAGGGCATAGGTTACCGAATCGCTGAAAGCCACCATCGGGTCTGCCTCCTGGTTTTTCAGCTGCGTTTCCATGCGTTGGATGTATGAAGCAAAAGCATCGTTATCGCTACGGGGGGCGGTAAAGTACAAATAAACCAGTTGCAGCATGGTCTCAAAATCTTTTATGGACGAAGAGCCGTTCATGCTTTGAGTAATGAGGCCGATGGAGGGGGAAGCCGATGCTCTTTTACCGGCCAATACTTTACGTAGGTTTGTTAAGCTGAAATTACCGACCCCGCCTAACGTCATTACCTGATTCATTACCTTGCTGTTGAGGGGATCTTCTTCGGCATAAATGGAGGTTCCTCCTTCACTGGTTGCGGTCATCAATATTTCGTCGTTTTTAAAATCGGTTGATTTCAACACTACTTTCATGCCATTTTCCAATGTCCACACAGTAGTGCCAAATTTTTCGTCTTTCTCTGTTTTTACGATTTTACCCGGTGCGGGCGGATTGGGAACCAGCGGTTCATTGGAAACTTCTTCTCGATAAGGTTCGATTTTTTCTGCTTTTACTTCATTCGATAGAGCAACCAATTCGTCTTTTGTCGGATAGGCTATATCTTCCTTTTCCGGCCCGGAAACGGAGATGACCAGGTTTTTATCGCCAATGAGTTGCGCAACGGCTTGATTGATTATTTCTACGGGAATTTGCGATGCAACGGTTT
>JAAZMQ010000086.1 GCA_012798745.1 Bacteroidales bacterium | reverse complement strand
GAAACACGATACAGTTGTTTTCATGGTTATCCCCCTTTGGGTGGACGTCCGGCTTGTCATGGTCATGCTTCGCCATTATCTATTGTACCGGCATTAGCTACTTCGTGTAATTCGTTTTTCTGTTACGGTTTGAACGCGATGTTGAGTAACAGAGAAAAATATACCGATGTAAATGAGGCTTTTGATGTGTGGAAGAGTTATTTAAACAAGATGGGTTATGGTGATAGACTCGGTGTAGATCTTCCTTCGGAAAAGAAAGGATTTATCCCAAACAGTAAGTTTTACAATAAAGTATTGAAAAGAAATAATTGGAATGCGCACAATATTATATCTATTGCCATAGGACAAGGAGAAATTTTGGCAACGCCTGTGCAAATAGCTAATTTTGCCGCTGTTGTGGCAAATAGGGGGTATTATTATGTGCCTCATGTGGTGCATGAGCGTAAAGGAGCCCCTTTAGATACACTTTATACCCGGAAACGCTATGCGGATATTGATCGCTCTATTTTTGAAATAATAGCACAAGGCATGGCAAATGCTGTTACGGGAGGTACTTGCCGTACTGCCAATCTCTTACCCGAAATTGAAGTGTGTGGAAAAACCGGTACTTCCCAAAATCCGCACGGCGATGATCATTCTCTTTTTATGGGTTTTGCTCCCAAAGATAATCCTCGTGTGGCTATTGCGGTGGTTGTAGAAAACGGACGATTCGGGGCAAGTAATGCTGTGCCCATTGGAAGGCTTATGCTTCAGAAATTCTTTAACGATTCCATACCCGAAACAGATAAATGGCTTGAAAATCGAATTGTAAATACAACTATTCTTCCTCATATATACACTCGAGAGCTTTCGATCGTTAAAAACGATTCGCTTCAAAACAAAAAATAATTAAACATTATGTCTCTAAACAACAGAGAAATAACAGATAAAGGACAAGTTGATCGGCTAACAGTGTTGATGTACGTACTTTTTCTCATTCTTGGTTGGCTTAGTGTATACGCTGCAAGTTATGATATTGAAAATGCGGTAAGTTTGTTTGATTTGTCCGAGAGAGCAACAATGCAACTGGTGTGGATAGGTACTTCTCTTATGCTGGCTTTCGCATTGCTGAAAATTGATACGGGATTTTATGAAACATACGCTTTTGTTTTTTATTTGGTAGGTATTTTTCTGCTCATCGTAACTCTTATTGTGGCTCCCGAGATTAATGGATCACGCTCGTGGTTGGTATTAGGACCTGTGCGACTTCAACCGGCTGAATTCATGAAGTTCATTATTGCTTTAGCGTTAGCTAAGGTATTTAGTTTATACGATTTCCGGTTGATGGAATGGAAAAATTTACTACTTACCTTTTCTATCATATTGCTGCCGGTTCTTTTTGTTGTTTTACAAAGTGAAACCGGTACTGCGCTGGTTTATTTGAGCTTTCTTTTGGTGCTGTTCAGAGAAGGGTTACCCGGAGGCATTTTGTTTGTATTAGTAGCTGCAATTGTCTATTTTGTACTTGGAATCAAGTTTTCGGACACCCAAATAGGTCTGTTTTCATTGGGCGAGTTTATTACGCTTATTCTCATTATTTTATTTACTACGGTAATGGTGAGAAATTATGTAAAACGAAAAGAAGTTGTTTACACCATGTTGGGAATATCGGTAGCAGTTTTTTTAATAGCTTACTTTTTTAGTTTCGTTGGTGTAAAAATAGATTGGGGAATCGTTGCGCTTATTGCGTTAGGAACGGTAATTTTGTATTTGTTATATCTTTTTTTCTTGTATAGAAAAAGAGTATATGTATACATGTTGGCTTTTGCAATTGGATCTTTTGTTTTTTTGGAATCGACAGAATATGTGTTTAACGATGTTCTGCAACCTCATCAGCGAATACGAATCGAGGTGGCATTGGGTATGAAACAAGATTTTCGAGGAGCAGGTTATCATGTTGGACAATCGAAAATAGCTATTGGATCGGGCGGTTTTTTGGGTAAAGGATTTTTGAAGGGAACACAAACCAAATTAAAATATGTGCCTGAACAAGATACCGATTTTATTTTTTGTACAATTGCTGAGGAAGCAGGATTTGTGGGAGCGAGTATCGTTTTGATTTTATATTTATGTTTTATTCTTCGGCTTGTTTATCTGTCGGAACGACAAAACACAACCTTTGGACGGGTTTATGGCTATGGGGTGGTGAGTGTTTTTCTTTTTCATCTTATTATTAATATCGGTATGGTAATCGGAATTATGCCGGTAATCGGAATTCCTTTGCCTTTTTTTAGTTATGGAGGATCTTCATTGTGGGGATTTACTTTTTTACTTTTCATTTTTCTAAGATTAGATAAATCTCGGCGAAAGAAATGAGCTGCTATATTTATTTTTGACAATCAACTTTTCTACGTACCTTTGCAAGGTATTTTATATTCAACATGATGAAGATTATCTGTTTTATTTTTATTGAGTTAGCCATTTTACTAAGTTCATGCTCAAGTGAAAAAACAAATGACAGGAGTATAATTGCAAATTCAGAAACTCTTTCAGCTTCACAATTAAACCAAAACAATTCCCAATCTGTGACAGTTAGCGAAAATTTTTATGATTTTCTCGAGAAATTCAGTACTGACAGAATATTTCAATTAAAACGTATTGTTTTTCCTGTTAAAGCTGTTGTGTCTGATCTTGATGAGGAAGAAGAAGGAATAATTCTTAAAGAAGAAACAATTCAAAAACAGGAGTGGGAACATCTGGATCTTACTTATGATAGCACTTATATAACCCGCGAGTGTGATCAATATTATCAAGATGTTCTTTTTAAGCCCGATTCGGCTATTGTGGAGCTTCGAGGGATTAATAACGGTATTTATGCCAATTATTATTTTAAACGAGAAGGCGGACAATGGTATTTGGTTGCTTTAGAAGAAACTTCGTTTTAATAGTGCTGAATTTAAGGCATTTTTTCCCCAAAGTTTAGCGGAAGGAGGTCTTTTACGCTATCCACCATATAAATGCTATCTTCACCATACATGATTATTTGTATTGGCGTTTTAAATCGATTTTCTGTTTCTAAAAGAACTTGTCGGCAAGCACCACACGGAGTAATGGCATTTTTTGTGAATTTTCCTTCATGAAAAGCCGCAATAGCGAGTGCTGTGATTCTTTTTTCAGGATAATTGGCATTGGCAAAGAAAACCGCGATGCGTTCTGCACATAACCCTGAAGGATAGGCAGCGTTTTCTTGATTGTTGGCTGATAGAATAGTGCTGTCGTCAAATAAGATAGCGGACCCTACCTGGAAGGTTGAGTAAGGTGCATAAGCATATTGTGAAACTTTTTTTGCTTCTTCTATAAGTTTTTTTTCGATTTTGGAGCACTCTTCTATCCGATAAACTTTTATCTTTGTAATCAGATTAATTTCGTTCATTTTAATAATAAATTATTGATTTTTTTCGGATATCGTGTAATGACATTCTTTAGAGACAAATATAAATATATTTCGCCTGTCTATTTTGTTTTGGCGGCTTTATTTTTTTCCGCAGGGGTTTATGGGCAAACGAGAATAAAAGCTTACGAGGCTTATATTAAAAAATACAGCAACATAGCTGTGGAACATATGCAAAAGTATCGTGTTCCGGCATCTATCACCTTAGCTCAAGGATTATTGGAATCAGGAGCAGGCATGAGCGACCTGGCACGCTATTCCAATAATCATTTTGGAATCAAATGTCACCGCAATTGGAACGGACCGGCTGTATACGCTCCGGATGATGGTCCGAATGATTGTTTCCGAAAGTATAAAACCGTAGAAGATTCATACCGGGATCATGCAGAATTCCTAGCATATGGAAGCCGTTATAGAGTATTGTTCGATCTTTCGCCTACGGATTACAAAGGATGGGCTCGAGGACTTCAGACAACAGGATACGCCACTGATAAAGCTTACGCGAATAAACTTATTAAATTGATCGAAGATTACGAGCTGTATCGGTTTGATGATAAAAGTTATCAGAAAAAATATAAAGAAAAAAGCAAGTTACTTTCTCCTGAGGGTTGGAAACATCAGCCTTATAAAACACATGGTTTAGTATATATAATTGCGGTAGAGGGCGATACATATGCGGGTATTGCAGAAGAATTCGGATTCAAGGAAAAAGATTTATTGAAATATAATGAGGTTCCAAAAGGTTTCCCGTTGAACGAAGGTGATATTGTTAATTTTCAAAAGAAAAAAAGCAGAGCCGATGAACCTTACTATCAACACGTTGTACAAGTTGGCGAATCAATGCATAGTATTTCTCAGAAGTATGGTATTCGACTTCGCAATTTGTATCGTTTAAATAAAAAAAGCTATAGTTATGTTCCCGAAGAAGGGGATGTACTTAAATTAAGATAAAGTAAAAGTATATGAGGTATAATACACAACAAAAACAATTGATTTTACCTGAATACGGGAGAAATATTCAGAATATGGTGGATTATTGTGTCTCTCTTCCTGACAGAGACGAGCGAAAAAAATGTGCTCAGGCGGTGATAAATATTATGGGAAATATGTTTCCACATTTACGTGATGTGGACGATTTTAAACATATTTTATGGGATCATTTAGCTATAATGTCGGATTTCAAACTTGATATAGACTATCCCTACGAAGTAGTCAAAAAAGAGGAATTGAATACCCCTCCGGGTCGTATCGAATATAATCGTTCAACCATGAAATATCGTCATTACGGTAAAATTCTGGAAAAGATGATTAAAATTGCTGCTGATATGGAGGAGGGGGAAGCAAAAAATCATCTTATCGATATGTTGACAAGCCAAATGAAACGGTCGTACATTCAATGGAATAAAGAGGTAGATGATGCGAAAATTTTTCAAGATTTGTATGAACTATCAGACGGAAAAATAAAATTGGACGCATCGACTTATTCTATTCCGGAAATAAAAACGAATGGTTTTGGTAAGAAAATGAAATCTATCAAAGTTCAACGAAAACGTTAAATAAATCTATGATATTTCCGGAAAATGTCGTTCAAATCGGACAACTGTTAAAACCTCATGGGGTAAAAGGAGAGATGCTTCTTGTATTTGATAGGAAATCATATTCCGATAGGGATGCATCATATTATTTTCTGGAAATCGATGGCATTTTTGTGCCTTTTTTTGTAGAAGAAATGTGTTTCACGAGTGATATGACGGCACGAGTAAAATT
>JAAZMQ010000085.1 GCA_012798745.1 Bacteroidales bacterium | reverse complement strand
ATTTTATACGTCCATCTTCTCCGGCACCGGCTTCCGTTACCCCCAAATGCAAAGGAAAATGCATCCCTTCGCTGTTCATCCTGTCTACCAGCAACCGTACAGCCTTTGTCATCAATAATGTATTGGATGCTTTAAGTGAAATCACAACGTCCGAAAATTCTTCTTCCACAGCAATGCGAAGGTACTCCATGCAAGATTCTACCATGCCCTCGGGCGTATCGCCGTATCGGCTCATGATGCGGTCGGACAACGAACCGTGATTTACACCGATTCGGATGGCCGTTCCGTATTCCTTACAAATGGTTAGAAAAGGAACAAATTTTGTGCGAATATGCGCTATTCCTTGCGCATACTCTTCATCAGTGTATTCTTTTTGTGAAAAGGTTTTTACTCTGTCGGCAAAATTACCGGGATTGATGCGCACCTTTTCCACAATTTTTGCTGCTGCTTCCGCTGCTTTCGGGTTAAAATGAATATCGGCCGAAAGGGGAATAGTGTATCCTTTTCTGCGTAATTCGCCTTTTATATTCCGAAGATTCTCGGCTTCGCGCACGCCTTGTGCCGTCAAACGGATTAAGTCGGCACCCGATGCAACGATGCGTTCGCACTGGGCTACACTTGCTTCCGTGTCCAGCGTATTGGTATTGGTCATTGTTTGAATGGCAATGCGATGATTCCCTCCTAAGGTGAGATTGCCGATATGTACATCGACAGTAGAGCGACGATGATAGTTGAAAAAATCCATTGAAATTGTATTTTACTGCAAATTTAGCACAAATCCGGGTCAATAAAGACGAAACGATTGTCCGGGATGAGTTATTGCCAAATAGGTACATCCGTGTTTTGAGGCATATTTCTCAAAAGCATTGGCCTGCTCGTAACATTCGCCAAAATGCATCGGTAAAAAATAATCGGTCCGTATGCGTTTGACAAACTGTTCGGCTCCGCGCATGTAACGTTTACCTAATCGAGGATCAACAGGAAACATAACTACATTCAAGTGATCAACTCTTTCGGCAAGAAGTTCCAACTCGCAAAGAAAGTTGTTCTCGTAAATCAGGGCTTCTCTTTTTGAAACCTCTTCGTTCCAATGCCAATTATTAAGGTCTCCGGCATGAAAAAACCATAGATCATTGTGCTTAAACAGAAACGAATTCCCCACATCGGTCGACCCAAAAGCTTCAACTCTTATATTTTCATCCTCATAAACATCCCCCTTATCCAAATAACACGCATCTTGGGGCGATGTTTTTTGCCTAAGTAACAATTCTTTCGAAAAAATATAATGAATATTCGGTTTTTTTTCTTTCCACAACAGAATTTCGGGATTGAAATGATCGGAGTGCGAATGAGTGCACAACACGTAAAGATCTTCTTGTTTACTCAGCAAGTAATCGTACACCCAATACGTCTTTTCATCTCGCTTCGCATCTTTAAGAAAATCGATAATGACAGAAAATTCATCAAATTCGATCGCATAACCACTATGATAAATATACGTTACAACCATATCCCCGTTTTTTTTACGAACACAATCTTATATTAATAACAATTTTCCTTCCAAATGTTTTTCCCTCCAAATAAAATTCGATAGAATAAGAATTATCCTAAATGAGTAGAATTCAGTTTAAAACAGATAAAAGGATATCGTTTAAAAACAATATTTTGACTTTAAATGTTTATTAAATGGACATTTTTTGTACTTTTGGGCAATTTTATATTCAAGCATTTTATATTCAAACAATGCCTCACATAGTAAGAGGAATTTATATAAAAAAACAAACAAAATGAGTTATAATTTATTAGAAGGTAAACGAGGAGTTATTTTTGGTGCACTGAATGAAATGTCCATTGCGTGGAAAGTGGCCGAAAGGGCTGTTGAAGAAGGAGCAACCATCACTCTCTCTAATACACCGGTGGCAGTGCGTATGGGCGATACGCTCAAATTAGGAGAAAAATTGAATGCCGAAATTCTGCCTGCTGATGCTACCAATGTAGAAGATTTGGAAATGGTTTTCTCGAAATCAATGGAAATACTGGGTGGGAAAATCGATTTTATTCTGCATTCAATCGGTATGTCGCCAAACGTACGTAAAAAACGTCCATACGACGATCTTGATTACGATTTGATGATAAAAACACTCGACATTTCGGCTATTTCTTTCCATAAGATGTTGCAAGTGGCAAAAAAGATGGATGCCATAGCCGAAGGAGGATCGGTCCTAACGCTAAGTTATATTGCTGCACACCGCACATTTTACGGCTACAACGATATGGCCGATGCCAAAGCACTGCTTGAATCCATAACACGCAGTTTCGGATATATCTACGGACGAGAAAAAGGAGTACGGATCAATGCTATTTCCCAATCTCCCACGTTGACAACAGCAGGTAGTGGAATTAAAGGGATGGAAGATTTGATGGATTTTTCGGAAAGAATGTCACCCCTGGGTAATGCCACAGCCGACGATTGTGCCGATTATTGCATCGTGATGTTCTCCGATCTGACACGAAAAGTAACCATGCAGACGCTTTATAACGATGGAGGATTTTCAAGCATGGGCATGAGCCTCAGAGCTATGAGACGATACAGTAACAGTAACGGACTTGACGATTTTAAAAACGAAAAAGGAGAAATTATTTACGGTTAAATCTGAATATTTTTTTAATTTTGTATTTGTTATGCTTATAAAAATTCATCCGGACAACCCCAACCCCCGCGAAATCGAAAAGGTAGTTTCCGTACTGCGCGACGGGGGAATAATTATTTATCCTACCGATACTCTTTATGCCATTGGCTGTGATGCACTGAATGTGCGCGCTGTTGAAAAAATTTGTGCTTTGAAGGGAATCAATCCCCAAAAGCACAACCTGTCGATCATTTGTCACGATTTGAGCAACATCAGTGAATACGCCAAAGTGAGCACCCCTGTTTTCAAATTGATGAAGAAAAATCTACCCGGGCCCTTTACTTTTATTCTCCCGACAACTTCATCATTGCCTAAAATATATAAGAAAAAGAAAACAGTAGGTATTCGCGTACCCGACAACAATATTATTCGTGAAATTGTTAAGCAGCTGGGAAATCCCGTTTTAAGCACTTCGATAAAAGACGAAAACGACGAGATTGAATACATTACCGACCCGGAACTTATTCACGAAAAATGGGAAAACTTTGCCGATATCGTTATCGATGGAGGTTATGGCGGTATCGAACCCTCAACGGTTGTTGATTGCACAACAGACGAGCCCAAAATTATTCGTCAAGGAAAAGGCATATTGATACTATAAAAATTCCGATTTATAATGAAAAAATATTTTACCCATCTCTTTTTAGCGATAGCTTTGCTGTTAACCTTTTCTACTTGCTCTGAAGATGAGCCTTTAGAAGAACAACCGGAGTTAAACGAAAATCCTCTGATCGTATCACAGTTTGTATATCGGGGAATGTCTTTATCTTATCTTTGGGCAAAATATATCGTAGGGAAAAAACCCTCACAGAGATATAATGATCCGGAAAAATATTTTGAAAGTCTTCTTCACCCGATAGATTTGATAAACGAATGGTCATGGATAACAAATGATGTAAAAGGGTTGCTGGCCGATTTTGAAGGCGAATCGAACGATGCTTTTGGCTTTTCGCCTACACTCCTATGGGCTGATGATACGATGACAAACCTCGTGGCTGTGGTAAGATATGTATTCCCCAACACACCTGCTTCGGAAGCAGAACTGAAAAGAGGGGATATTATTACGCATATCAACGACGAACCAATCACTTTATCCAATTATTTAACTCTTTTTGGATCCACTCAAACCGTTAACTTTAAGGTATACGACCAATTTTTTGAAACCTACCGTGATATATCCATTACTCCTCGTAAAATCAATACCGATCCGGTGCTTTACACGCATGTTTATAACTATCCCGAACAAGGCAAAAAAATTGCATATCTGTTTTACACAGATTTTATAAGCAATTACAATCAAAGCCTATACAATGCCTTTGCAAAATTTAAAGAAGTAGGGGTTACCGATCTGATAGTTGACCTGAGGTATAATCCCGGAGGCGATATATCGGCAGCTACTTATTTGGGTTCGCTGATTGCCCCACGATCAGAAGTGGAAAAGAAATCGGTTTTCACCATATTGTCTTATAATCCCTGGTTAAATGCATTCTTCGATGCGGAAGAGATTAGCAGAAGTGATTCTTTGGGTGTTTACAGACAAAAAGTGGAACCGAATCCGTTGGATGCTAATCTCAACCTAAACAATGTGTATATTATAGCTACAAACTATACATATTCTGCGTCGGAACTTACTACCTTTTGTTTAAGACCTTATATGAAGGTAAATCATGTAGGAAGCATCACAGGAGGAAAATACACTGCATCATGGACAATCCATGCCTATAATACTTTCCCCGATGAAAACGGCTATAATAGGGCAGTAAATGTTTATGACGAAATTGAATTAAACGAAGAAGAAAAATTTTCGCTAAAAAATTGGGCAATGCAACCCATCGTAGCTACATATACAGATAAAAATGAAAACAATTTCCTAAATCCGGGGTATTTAATACCTGATTATCCGGTAACTTCTTTAGAAAATGATCCTGCATCATGGGTGGCTATTGGTGATTCAACCGATTACTTGTTATCCGCAGCTATCTCATTAATCACCGGTCAACCTATCGCACCATCTGTAGCTTTATCAAGGAGTATCCCGGAGATAAAAATGAGGGAAGCCGACCTTTGTTCTCCTAAAGAAGAAAAAATCCGACGGTCGGTAAATGTGGATAATATACCTTTTACATCTACCGATCTAAAAAAATTACAGGAAACAAATAAATAGTTAATCGAGATGAAACTTTTCGGGTATTTCATCCATTATGGCAAAAAGTTCATTAAGGGTGTTTGCCCGAAGCATGGCGATACGCGTCTGCCTAAAATCGGGGATCCCTTTAAATAGGGGAGTAGCCGCTAAATGACGACGGCTATGCAAAATACCACGTCGTTCATCCAATCGGTTTATGCTTTCCAATATCTGTTGCTTTAACACGTCCAAATACCAATGGAAGGATTCGGGCGGTAATTTTTCACCGGTTTTTAAATAGTGTTTCACCTCGCGGAATATCCAGGGACGACCAAAAGTTGCACGCCCAATCATTACAGCATCAACACCGGTTTCTTCAAAACGCTGTTTACATACTTCAGGCGAATCGATATCTCCGTTACCTATAACAGGTATTCTCATGCGTGGATTGTTTTTTACCTCTTTTATCAACGCCCAGTCTGCTTCGCCGGTATACATTTGAGACCGCGTACGACCATGAATAGTTAACGCAGCTATGCCGCAATCCTGCAACTGTTCGGCTAATGTTACAATAATTTTTGAATTTTCGTCCCAACCTAGGCGAGTTTTCACTGTAACAGGTTTTTTAACCGCATTTACTACTTTTCGAGTAATTTCAAGCATTAACTCCGGTGTGCGAAGCATGCCTGCTCCTGCTCCTTTTCCGGCAACCTTTTTTACAGGACATCCAAAATTAATATCGATAATATCGGGATCGGCTTCTTCGCATATTTGAGCAGCTTCAGCCATAGCATTAGGATCACGGCCATAAATTTGAATAGCCAGCGGTCGCTCTTCTTCGCAAATGCTTATTTTTTGAAGCGTTCGTTCAATATTACGCACCAACGCATCGCTCGAAACAAATTCGGTATAAACCATGTCTGCTCCAAATCTCTTACATAAAAGTCTGAAACCAATATCGGTTACATCTTCCATTGGAGCAAGAAATACAGGATGATTTTCAAATTCTATATTCCCGATTTTCATTATTCCCTAAAAACAATTTCCATATACAAATTTAACATGGGTTTTCGAGGGGACAAAATAATTTACATGTCGATAATCTGTTTATAAATTATCAAGATATCTTCGAAAACTTTTCTTTGAAAAACGAAAATAAATAGGATTAAATAGAATCTTGAAATAAGGAACAACTTTTATCCTTTTTTTTAAACACCCTTTCCAAGGGTTTTCGACTGACGACTTTAATAAAAAAGAAATAAATTATTAACTTTGCAGGTTATCAACAGTTTTCGATAACATTTATAAAATAAAGATTTTCAGAGTTTATAATCTTTAAATTTTGTTCATTACAGGTGATAAAATAAAATAATAAGTTGATATATTTATTTTAAAAATAAAAAGAAAAAATAATCAACACTATCAACAACCATTCATTATTATCATATTATTTGTTTTCAAAAAGTTATTATTATAATAATAAAGGGATATGGAAAAATCGGAAATCATTAAAAAAATAAATATTCTCAGAAAAGAGAAGAATGCCGTTATTTTGTCTCATTTTTATCAAGACAGCGATATCCAAGACATTGCCGATTTTATAGGTGATAGTCTTGCTTTAGCACAATGGGCAGCTAAAACAACTGCTGATATTATTGTTTTGTGTGGAGTTCATTTTATGGGGGAAACGGCAAAAATTCTTAGCCCTGAGAAACGTGTTTTTATTCCCAATAGTAAAGCAGGGTGTTCATTGTCGGATAGTTGTCCGGTCGATGAATTTCAGAAGTTTATTGATAAGCATCCCGATTATACAGTTATTTCGTATGTAAATACTTCTGCGGCCGTCAAAGCTTTATCTGATATTGTGGTTACTTCTGCCAATGCGGCACAAATAGTTGCATCGTTACCACGAGATGAGAAAATTATTTTTGCTCCTGACAAAAATTTAGGCGATTATGTTAATAAATTAACCGGAAGAGAGATGTTGTTGTGGGATGGTGCTTGCCATGTACACCAGCAATTTTCTCTTGAACGGATTCTTGAATTAAAAAAACAATACCCGGATGCATTATTGCTAACTCATCCTGAATGTCCTGCATATTTAAGAGAGATATCCGATCATGTAGGTTCTACTTCTTCTATGTTGAAATTTTCAAAAACATCGGATAAAAAACAATTTATTGTCGCAACAGAAGTGGGTATTTTACATCAAATGAGGAAAGAGAATCCGGATAAGGAATTTATACCTGCTCCTCCTAAGAATTCTGCTTATACGTGCAATGAATGTGTTTTCATGCGTATGAATACGTTGGAAAAATTGTATTTATGTTTAAAAAATGAAACTCCTGAAATTTTTATAGATGAAGAAACCCGTTTGAAGGCTGTAAAACCAATCAAAAAAATGTTGGAAATTTCTTCAAAATATGGGTTGTGAGTTTTTTTGTAAAAAAAAATGTGTTTTTATTATCTTTTAAAATAAAATAGAGCAAAAAATATGTCTCTTCAATGTGGAATTATAGGTCTTCCTAACGTAGGAAAATCTACGCTTTTTAATTGTTTATCAAATGCGAAAGCTCAAGCAGCTAATTTTCCGTTTTGTACCATTGAACCTAATGTGGGAGTAATTACTGTACCCGACGAGCGATTGAATAAATTAGCAGAGCTGGTGCATCCGCAAAAAATTGTTCCAACAACTATTGAAATTGTGGATATTGCCGGATTGGTAAAAGGAGCAAGCAAAGGAGAAGGTTTAGGTAATAAATTTCTTTCACATATTCGTGAAACAGATGCTATTATTCATGTATTGCGGTGTTTTGATGATGAAAATATTAGTCATATAGATGGGGTAGTGGATCCTGTTCGTGATAAAGAAATAATCTATACAGAATTGTTATTAAAAGACCTCGAAACAATTGAATCGAGAATAAATAAAGTTGAAAAACAGGCTAAAACAGGTGGCGATAAAGATGCAAAAGTTACTTTCGAAGTGTACAATAGAATTAGAGAAGCTTTATTAAGAGGGCAGCCGGCTCGTTCAGTTGTCTTTAAGACAAAAGATGAAGAAAGAATCGCACGTGATTTATTTTTACTAACCTCTAAACCTATTCTTTATGTTTGTAATGTGGATGAAGCTTCTGTGATAAGTGGAAATGCATATGTAGATGCTCTTCAAGAATCCGTTAAAAACGAAAATGCTGAGATTTTGGTTGTGGCTGCAAAAATCGAATCAGAAATAGCCGAATTGGATACTTATGAAGATAGACAAGTTTTTTTGTCGGAATTAGGCTTACAAGAGTCCGGTGTGAATCGTTTAATTAAAGCAGCCTATAAATTATTGAATTTACAAACGTTTTTTACAGCTGGACCTCAGGAAGTTCGTGCTTGGACATTCCGGAAAGGATGGAAAGCGCCACAATGTGCGGGTGTAATTCATTCAGATTTTGAAAAAGGTTTTATTCGTGCCGAAGTAATCAAATATGAAGATTATATTACTTATGGATCAGAAACAGCTGTGAAAGAAGCAGGTAAAATGTATATTGAAGGCAAGGATTATATTGTTGAAGATGGTGATGTTATGTATTTTCGTTTTAATGTTTAATTGTTAGCCTGCAATATTTGTTTGAATTCCTAGTTGGTTTACTTTTTTGGCAATTTTTTCAAGTTCCTTAAAAGGTACTTTTTTAAGCTGTTTGGCAGGTGTTTGCCGATCAATAGTATAAATCATCACTTCGCGTGGGTTCATCTCTTTAATGAGCTCTAACCATGCGTTAATCTCTTTTTCTGTGGTGTTGTCTATCTGCTTACCTTCAAATTCGCCACGAATAAACATGGTTTGTAAAATAAAATTACCATTGAATTTTTTATACAGCTCTACTTGTTTTGCAACGGAGTAATAAGGTGAATTAGGTCTATTAATAAGTCTGACGGTTTCGTCGAAAGCCGAATCGAGTTTTAAAATAGGTTCATCGACTTTTTGTAATGCTTTAAAAACTTTTATTTTTGATAAGTGCGAGCCATTTGATAATACACTAATTTTTACAGTAGGGTAGTAGAGGTTACGTAAAAATATAGTATCGTCTATTATTTCTGCAAATTTAGGATGCATGGTTGGTTCACCATTTCCCGCAAAAGTAATGACATCAAGTTGTATATTTTCTTTCCGTAACGATTGTAATTTTTCTTCAAGTGCTGCTTTTACATGTTCTTTTTCAGGTAGACGTGTATTTGTGCGAAAATCTTTATTGAATCCACATTCACAATAAATACAATCAAACGAACATAGTTTACCATCGTTCGGTAGGAGATTTATTCCTAGCGATATTCCCATTCTTCTACTATGAACGGGACCATATACAATTT
>JAAZMQ010000084.1 GCA_012798745.1 Bacteroidales bacterium | reverse complement strand
TTCTAACGGCTTCGCCCGAAATACGTGCGTTGCGTCGTTTCAACGAATTAAAAGAGAAAGGGGAGAACATCACCTACGAAGAAGTACTTGCTAATATAAAAGAACGAGACGAACGCGACAGCAACCGTTTGCAAAGCCCGGTGCGCAAAGCAGATGATGCTGTTGAGCTGGACAACTCGAATCTCACCGTCGAAGAACAACTGCAATGGGCTCTCGATGTGTTTAACAAGAAAATGCAGCAAATCTGTCAGTATGGTTAAAGTTGAAATCGATCAGCAGTCGGGATGCTGTTTTGGAGTGGCAAAAGCCATTAGCAAAGCAGAAGAAGAATTGCGTAAAGGCAGAACATTGTACAGCCTGGGAGATATTGTCCATAACAATATAGAAATGGAACGCCTAGCCCAAATGGGGTTAATCACCATCGATCACGAATCATTTAAAAAATTAAAAAATGCGCGAGTTCTTTTCCGTGCTCATGGCGAACCACCGGAAACCTATCGGATTGCAAAAGAAAATCACATCGAAATCATCGACGCCTCCTGCCCGGTAGTATTGGCACTACAAAAACGAATAAAAAAAACATACCTCGACAAAACACAGGAAGATACCCAAATTGTTATTTACGGTAAAAAAGGCCACGCCGAAGTAAACGGTTTGTTAGGGCAAACCGAAGGAACGGCAATCGTAATCGAAAAAAAAGAAGATCTCGACAAGCTGAATTTCTCGAAAGATATCAGTTTATTTTCGCAAACCACAAGCCTACTTGAAGACTTTCAAGAAATTGTCAGACTTATTCAGAAAAAAATGACCGATGGCGCAACATTCGAATACCATGATACAATCTGCCGTCAGGTTTCCAACCGGATTCCTCACATCAAAACATTCGCCGCTCAACACGATATTATCTTCTTCGTTGCCGGAGAGAAAAGTTCCAACGGAAAAGTACTTTTTGCCGAATGCAAGAAAAGCAACCCCAACTCCTATTTCATCCATTCAGCCAACGAATTGGATCTCTCTCTGATAAAAGACAATGACAACGTAGGTATCTGTGGGGCAACATCCACTCCTCAATGGCAAATGGAAGCCTTAGCCGAAAAAATAACGAAATTAAAAGCTTAACACGCTTTTTGTTGCCCTGTAAAAAAACTTTATCTTTGCAACTCATTGTTTTAGGAAAATACATAACGGTATCCAAAAATAATATCTCATTATGGCATCAAAAATTAAATGTATCGGCGTTCTTACCTCAGGAGGCGATGCTCCTGGTATGAATGCAGCTATTCGTTCGGTGACCCGTGCCGCTATTTTCAACGGAATGCGAGTAAAAGGCATTTATAAAGGATTTAGAGGCCTTATAACAAAAGAAATAGTGGAATTTCAAACAGACAGCGTAAGTAATATCATTCAACGTGGTGGCACCATTCTAAAAACGGCACGATGCGACGAATTTAAAACAGTTAAAGGACGAAAAGTCGCCTACGAAACCATGACAAAGGAGGAAATAGACGCCCTTGTTGTGATTGGAGGGGATGGTTCACTTACCGGAGCCAATATTTTTGCCAAAGAATACAATATTCCTATCGTAGGGATGCCGGGAACTATCGATAACGACTTGAACGGTACAGATGTTACCATTGGTTACGACACGGCATTGAATACGATTATGGATGCGGTGGATAAAATCCGCGATACAGCCACATCGCACGAACGTTTGTTTTTTATCGAAGTAATGGGGCGCGATTGCGGTTATCTGGCATTAAACAGTGCCATAGCCGCAGGAGCCGAAGCTGCCATTATTCCCGAAATCAGTATAGAGAAAGACCAGTTGGCAGAACTTATTGAGCAGGGATTCAGAAAATCGAAAAACAGCAGCCTGGTGCTTGTCACCGAAAGCGAAGTCACGGGCGGTGCCCTAAAGCTGGCCGAACGCGTAAAAAACGAATATCCTCAATACGATGTGCGTGTGTCTATTCTTGGCCACCTGCAACGAGGCGGATCACCATCGGCACAAGACCGAATCCTGGCAAGCAGAATGGGTGTTGCTGCTATTCAGGCATTCCTCGAAGATCAACGAAACGTAATGATTGGCATTCGGGAAAACGAAATTGTGTATGTTCCTTTCCAACGAGCAATTAAAAAAGAACGCGAAATAAGTGAAGAATTACTGGAAGTGTTACGTATCTCATCCATCTAATTACTTTGTCCCAAGAATTTATTTTATCATAAGATTTTAAATTGTACCTTTGCGATGCTCTTTAAGATCTAAAAATTGTAATATAATGGAAATTACCCACATTGAACACATTGGAATTGCTGTTAGAAGTATTGAAGAACAACTTCCTTACTACGAAGGTGTTCTTGGATTAAAATGCTATAATATCGAAACAGTAGAAGATCAAAAAGTAAAAACGGCTTTTTTCAAGATCGGACAAACAAAAATTGAATTATTGGAACCTACCGGCGAAGACAGTACCATTGCCAAATTCATTGAAAAAAGAGGAGAGGGTATCCACCACATCGCTTTTGCCACAAAAAATTTGGAAGAAGCGTTAAGAGAAATAGAGGCAAAAGGCATCCGCTTAATTGACAAGCATCCCAGACCGGGAGCAGAAGGATTGAACATTGCTTTTCTGCATCCCAAATCAGCGGGTGGCGTGCTTACCGAACTTTGTGAACATCCTGAATAAAAAATCTCCTGATCTATAGAGAAACATAGAATATTTTTGGATCCTTTGACATGAATCCAAAAAAATTATAGGTATATATTATTATTTATCTCACAAAAACTATTTTTATATGAGCAGTCAACTCGAAAAAATAAAAGAACTGATCGAATTACGAGAAAAAGCTCGTTTGGGTGGCGGAGAGAAAAGAATAGAATCCCAACACCTGAAAGGAAAATATACGGCCCGCGAACGCATTGCCATGCTTTTGGATGAGGGAAGTTTTGAAGAATTCGATATGTTTGTGGAACATCGTTGCCACAACTTCGGAATGGAAAATAAAAAATTCCTGGGCGATGGTGTTGTGACCGGATACGGAACCATTGACGGTCGTCTGGTATATATTTATGCGCAAGATTTCACGGTTTTCGGCGGATCACTTTCCGAAATGCATGCAATGAAAATATGCAAAATCATGGACCAAGCCATGAAAATGGGCGCACCGCTTATCGGTATCAACGACTCGGGAGGCGCTCGTATCCAAGAAGGGATTAATGCATTGGCAGGGTATGCCGAAATTTTTCAACGCAACATTTTGGCATCCGGCGTAATTCCTCAAATCTCGGCCATTTTCGGCCCATGTGCAGGAGGGGCTGTATATTCTCCGGCCTTAACCGATTTTATTATTATGACAGAAGGAACTTCATACATGTTCCTTACAGGACCAAAGGTAGTGAAAACGGTTACCGGCGAAGATGTCACGCAGGAACAATTGGGAGGAGCATCGGTACACACTTCAAAATCGGGAGTGGCACAGTTTGCCGTACAGACCGAAGAGGACGGCATGAAACTTATCCGCAAACTGCTCAGTTACCTTCCTCAGAACAACCTCGAAGACCCTCCCCTATTCCCCAACGATGATCCCATTGACAGGCTGGAAGACAGCTTAAACGAAATCATACCCGATAGTCCCAATAAACCTTACAACATGTATGAAGTGATCGGCGCTATCATCGATAACGGCGAGTTCCTTGAGGTGCATGCCGATTACGCTAGAAATATTATTGTAGGATTTGCTCGTTTTAACGGACAAACAGTGGGTATCGTAGCCAATCAACCAAAATATCTGGCAGGAGTGCTCGATATTAATGCTTCGCGTAAAGGGGCCCGCTTTGTTCGTTTTTGTGACGCATTCAATATTCCTATCGTTTCGTTGGTTGATGTTCCCGGGTTCTTGCCGGGTACAGGACAAGAATACGGCGGCGTAATTACTCACGGAGCCAAATTACTGTACGCTTACGGGGAAGCCACTGTTCCTAAAATAACCGTCACTTTACGAAAAGCTTACGGGGGCGCACATATCGTTATGAGCTGTAAGCAACTTCGTGGCGATATTAACTATGCGTGGCCAAGTGCCGAAATAGCTGTTATGGGTGCCGAAGGTGCAATAGAGGTGCTTTACAGCAAAGAAATTGCTGCAGAAAAAGATCCCGAAAAAAGGGCAGCCATTATGGAAGAGAAAAAGAACGAATACAACAGGTTGTTCGCTAATCCTTATAACGCCGCACGTTACGGTTATATCGACGATATTATTGAACCTCGTAATACGCGTTTTCGCATCATTCGTGCTTTACAGCAACTACAAACCAAAAAATTGGTGAATCCTCCCAAAAAACATGACAATTTGCCTTTATAAATTAAGTGGAAAATGAAGACAAAAGTAAAACAAATAGGATTTCTGGTCCTTGCCATAACTCTGCTTTTCGGCAGTTGTTCAAAAAAGAAAAAAAGTTCATCATGGGTTATCAATGAAGTTTTGGTTAATAATAAAACCAACTTGATAGACGAATACGGGCAACGCAACGGATGGATCGAAATTTACAACAACACAGCCAAAACGCAGGATCTAGGAGGAATGTTTCTTACAACCGATAAGAACAACCCTAAAATGTACCCCATTCCATTGGGGGACGTGAAAACCCAAATCAAGCCTTATCAACATGCGCTATTCTGGGCTGATGACAAACCTTTTCATGGAAATTTTCATACCAACTTTAAGCTAGATACAATTGGCGAGAATTATATTGCATTGTATGATGCGGATGGAAAAACCCTCATTGACGAAATTGTTGTTCCGGCAGGAATTCCGGCAGATAAAACGTTCGGATATCCTGTAGATGGAATTAAATATGACGAAGAGGGAAACTTGACGGCTACAATCCTGGAAAGAGTTACCCCCGCCAGTAACAATGCAATTATTGCGGAAAATCCCAAAATAGTGGACCTGAAAAAAAACGATCCATGGGGAATCATGATTACAATTACCTCCATGCTGGTGGTATTTGCGGGGTTAATTCTGCTTTATCTCGTTTTTAATTTTATAGGAAACTTTTCAAAAAACATAACACAAAAGAGAGTGGCTAAAAGCGGGAGATTATCTGCCGCTAGAAGCGAATCCCAATTGTCTGGCGAAGTGTTGGCAGCCATAGCGGCAGCAATTGCTGAATTAAAAGAAGATCAACACGATATGGAAAGTACCATTTTAACCATACAACAAGTTAAAAGGCATTATTCCCCGTGGAGTTCAAAAATATACACATTACGCCAACTTCCTCGTAAATAACAAATAACACAATCAAAAAAATATTTCGATGAAAGAATTTAATTATAAAATTAACGGAGCGCCCTATAGAGTTGTTATTCTTAACTCCGATGATTCAACAATAGAATTGGAAGTAAACGGAATTCCCTATACCGTAGAATTGGAACAAAAAACCAAAAAACCATTGGTAGGCGTAAAACGTCCGAGTCGTGAGGCAGCACCGGCTCCCACTCCACAAAGCACTTCTACCCCATTGGTAACGAAACCAACGGCTTCACCAACAAAAAATGTTATTCAATCCCCTCTGCCGGGAATTATTGTTGATATTAAATGTAAAGAAGGGGACATAGTGAAAAAAGGGCAAACGTTGATGGTTCTCGAAGCAATGAAAATGGAAAATAACATCCTTGCCACAACCAATGGCAAAGTATCACAAATATTGGTAAACAAAGGTGACACCGTGCTGGAAGGTGCAGATTTGGTAGTAATTGAATAAAAAAACCGGATATAATGAATGCATTATTATCGTTAGGAGACAATTTACAGACTTTTTGGGGATTTACCGGCTTTGCGAATGCCGAACCGGGGCATATCATCATGATTCTGGTAGGAATATTATTTATTTTTCTGGCTATCAAATTTGAGTTTGAGCCTCTTCTTTTGATTCCTATCGGGTTCGGAATACTCGTCGGTAATATTCCTTTCAACGAAATAGCCAATCTGAAAGTCGGAATATACGAAGAAGGATCGGTACTAAACATTCTTTATCAAGGAGTGATAGAAGGATGGTACCCCCCTCTCATTTTCTTAGGCATCGGGGCAATGACCGATTTTTCGGCACTAATTGCCAATCCCAAACTAATCTTGATAGGTGCTGCCTGTCAATTCGGTATATTCGGAGCCTATATTATTGCGCTAAGATCGGGTTTTGAGCCCAATCAGGCCGGAGCCATAGGAATTATCGGTGGAGCCGATGGACCAACAGCTATTTTCCTTTCTTCAAGACTGGCACCTAACCTGATGGGAGCAATTGCTGTATCTGCTTATTCTTACATGGCATTGATACCGATTATACAACCTCCGTTCATGCGACTGCTAACCACTAAAAAAGAGCGAGTGATCCGCATGAAAGCTCCACGCGTAGTTTCTCAAACCGAAAAAATCATGTTCCCCATAGTAGGATTATTGCTTACCGCCTTCCTAGTTCCATCGGGACTTCCTCTGTTGGGAATGCTGTTCTTTGGTAATTTGCTGAAAGAATCGGGAGTAACTCGTCGGTTGGCAGAAACCGCTCGCGGTCCGCTCATCGATATCGTCACCATTCTTTTGGGATTAACCGTGGGTGCTTCTACGCAAGCCACAACATTTTTAACAAAACAATCCGTTAAAGTATTTATTATTGGAGCACTATCTTTTATGATTGCAACCATCGCAGGAATTCTTTTTGTCAAGTTTTTCAATTTATTCCTGAAGAAAGACAATAAAATCAATCCACTCATCGGTAATGCCGGCGTTTCGGCTGTTCCCCATTCAGCTCGAATTTCACAGGTAATGGGACTGGAATACGATCCCGGCAACTACCTGCTTATGCATGCGATGGGACCCAATGTAGCGGGAGTGATCGGATCGGCAGTGGCTGCCGGTATCATGCTCGGCTTCCTGGGTTAATATTAAAGTGAAATAAAAACAAATTTTGGAAATGATTAACTCAAAAATATTTCGATATTATTATATGGAGAAATTGTTATGGGATTAGAGCAATTATTGCCGGCAATTACGTCAATGACTTGGCAGGACATGGTGATGATCGCTATTGGACTTGTTCTTATCTATTTGGCAATTGCTAAAAATTATGAACCTACCTTATTGCTTCCGATCGGTTTCGGAGCTATTTTGGTAAATATACCTTTCTCATCGGCAATTACTCAAATTGATCCTGCAACAGGACAAGCTGTCGAAGGGG
>JAAZMQ010000083.1 GCA_012798745.1 Bacteroidales bacterium | reverse complement strand
CGGAAGCGCTCGATTCCTTCTACTTCGTCGAGTGCTTTGAGTAAATCAAAAAAACTTTCGTTTGTCGTACGCCCGAAATCGCCGATGTTTACACCCGTAAGTACGATCTCCTTTCCACCCTCGCCTGCCGCTTCTTCGGCTTGCCGTACCAGCTGTGCAATGGGTGCATTGCGACTGCGGCCGCGGGCAAAGGGGATGGTGCAATAGGTGCAAAAATAATTGCAACCGTCTTGTACTTTCAGGAAGTAGCGGGTGCGATCATCGGCCGACAGCGAAGGGGCAAAGGTTTTTATCCGCTTTGTTTCGGAGACAACGATTTTGCTTTTGTCTTTTTTCTCCAGATCGGTCAGGTATTTGAGCACATCGTGTTTTTGTTCCGATCCCAATATCAAATCTACCCCTTCGATGGCGGCAATCTCTTCGGGTTTCAATTGGGCATAGCAGCCGATAACCACCACAAAGGCACCGGGATGTTGACGGATGATTTTGCGGATGGCTTGACGCCCTTTTTTATCGGCCAGTTCCGTTACCGAACAGGTATTTATGATGCAAATATCGGCTCTTTGTCCTTTTCGTGCACGGGTGATCCCCGCTTGCGTGAGTTGTCGGCCAAGTGCAGAGGTTTCAGCAAAATTCAGTTTACATCCCAATGTATAATAAGCAGCGGTTTTATTTTCGAATACGGAACGATCAATCATATCTCATGTTGATGAATGGCTTGCAGTATATTGTACAAAATTACTAACATTAAATTATTTACAAAAATACAATAAATCGCCACATTTGCCATGATATTCGTTTTGTTATTCTGAAAGAACGTTTTATTTTTGTATATACTTGAAATTGTAAAAAAGTGATCCCTCAAAATTTCATCAAACTTTACGAAAACAGCCTTAAAGAACACTGGGAATTACCTGCTTTGAGCGATTATCCGGAAGAAACGCAGATTACTTACGGCGATTTGTCACAAAAAATTGCTCGCATTCATGTTTTATTCGATAAAATAGGCATGGAGAGGGGCAATAAAATAGCTTTAGTAGGAAAAAACCATTCGGAATGGTGTACGGTTTTCTTGGCTACCATCACCTACGGAGCTGTTATTGTCCCTGTTTTGTCGTACTTTCATCCGGATGGGATCGAGAATATCCTGGAACATTCGGAATCGAAACTCGTTTTTATAAACGAATCCATTTGGAATCAACTTGCTAAAGAAAAAATAACGATCCCGGCTATCGAAATTCCATCGTATGGATTGCTTCAAGCTGACGATGAAAATTTGGGGAAAATAATAAAAGATTGGGATAACTTTTTTGAAGAGAAATATCCCGACGGTTTTCGAAAAGAACATGTGGTTTATCCCAAAATTGACAACAGCGAAGTCATTTGTTTGAATTATACTTCGGGAACACAGGGATTTTGCAGAGGAGTGATGCTTATGGCAAACAATTTTGCGGGAAATGTTACGTTTGCCGATACGGTGAATCTGCTTTTTGAAGGGGAACGCAATTTGGCTTTTTTACCCTTAGCTCATGCGTACGGTTGCACTTTCGATTTTCTGTACCCGCTTTCGGAAGGTGTGCATGTGACTTTGCTTGATACCATACCTTCCTTTCGGAATCTGGTTAAGGCGCTCCAAAAAATCAAACCTCACATCATCATTACCGTTCCGCTTACTTTTGAAAATATTTACTATCGAAATATATTGCCTTTGATCAATAAACCTGTAATGAAATTTTTGCTGAAAATTCCCTTTGTGAAAAAAGTGATTTTGTCGAAGATAAAACGTCATCTGATACATCTTTTTGGCGGAAATATCAGAGAGGTGGTTATAGGAGGAGCGGCCTTGGATAGAGAAGTAGAGGCGTTTTTCTATAAATTGAAATTCCCTTTTACCGTAGGATACGGCATGACTGAATGTGCTCCGCTTATTTCATACGATTCTCACAAAAATTTTGTGCCAACTTCGTGCGGAACAGTCTTAAAAGGGATAATGGAAGCCAGAATAGATTCTGTTGATCCCGAAAATATTCCGGGCGAAAT
>JAAZMQ010000009.1 GCA_012798745.1 Bacteroidales bacterium | reverse complement strand
GTTCTTTTTTATGTCGGTGGGAACTGCATTTTTATATTCAAATTCTTTGAACAGCAACTGAAATCGTTTTTCATTCATCAACGCAAAATCAATCGATTCCGCTGCATATTTACCCATTCCCATTGCTTCGGCGGCAGTAGCGGGCCCCATCACGGCATCGCCACCGGCATATACCTTTTCGAGAGAGGTTTGGAAAGTAAAAGGATGAACAATAATTCTGCCATCTTTGGTGATCTGCAATCCTTCTTTTGCGAACACTTCCGAATCAACTCTTTCACCTATGGCCAATACGACTGTATCGCAAGCAATTTCTTTGAATTTTCCGGTAGGAATGGGTCTTCTTCGTCCCGACGAATCGATACTCCCACGTTCCATGATTTCTATTTTCAGTCCTTTTACCCGACCTTTCTCGTCTACCAAAATTTCGTGAGGTGCGGACAGAAAATGGAAGTTGATTTTTTCGGCTTCGGCTTCTGCAATTTCGTCTTTATTGGCCGGCATATCGTTTTTATCGCGACGATAAACTACTGTCACCTTTTTGCCGAGCCGCCAGATGCTGCGGGCTGAATCGATAGCCACATTTCCACCACCGATAACCACAACGTTTTCTCCCAGCTTCGGCGTTTTGCCTAGTGCTAGTTCTTTCAAAATTTCCGTACCTGCGACTACGCCTTTTGCATCTTCTCCGGGGATGTTTAAATCGATATTTTTCCATGCTCCGATGGCAAGATATACGGCGTCGTGATTTTTCCTAAGATCATCAAGCGAGAAGTCTTTTCCTAAGCGGGTGTTGAAAACGAATTTGATGCCGAGTTTATTCATCAGTTTTAATTCTTTTTTGAGCACCGCTTTGGGAAGTCTGTATTGGGGTATTCCGTAGCGAAGAATTCCCCCCGCTTCGGGCATAGCCTCGTAAATAGTAACTTCATGTCCTAACCGTACCAGATAATATGCGGCGGTGATCCCTGCCGGTCCTCCTCCCACGATGGCAATTTTTTTCCCGGTAACCGGCAATTTTTCTTTTATTAGCTGGCGATAAATCTTATTTTCTTTTCCCAGTTGATACATCGTATCGGCAAGATAGCGATGGAGCTCGCCTTGCGAAACCGGTTCGTCGACCATTTCGCGTCGGCAGCGCATTTGACAGTGGAAATGGCATATTCTGCCAATTACCCCCGGCAAAGGATTGTCACGCAGGGTAAGCTCGAAAGCTTCTTCCAGCCGGTCTTCTTTGATAAGTTCGATGTAACCGGGAATATTCATATGTAGCGGACAACTGTTTTCACAGAGAGCCAAATATAACGATTCGCATTCTCCTGCATGGCAGCGTTTTTCGTGAATATGCTCTTTATATTCGTTTTTGAAATACTTTAGAGTGGTATAGACCGGATTTGGAGCTGTTTGTCCGAGGCCGCATATAGCAGTGTCTTGAATGGTTTTGCTTAACAAGGTAAGGGTATCAAGATCTTGTTCCGATCCTTCGCCATTGGTTATTTTGGACAGGACAGCAAGTGTTTGAGCAAGCCCCTCACGACACGGGGTACATTTTCCGCACGATTCATTTGTGGTGAATTCAAGAAAATATTTTGCTACATCAACCATGCAGTTATCTTGATCCATCACTACCATACCCCCTGATCCCATAATGGCTCCCAATTCGGATAAGGATTCGTAATCGACGGGTGTATTAAAATGTTTAAGTGGGATACAGCCGCCTGAAGGTCCGCCTGTTTGTACAGCTTTTACTTTTTTGGTAGTACCTGTTCCTTCACCGATCTCAAAAATAAATTTTTCGAGTGTAGAGCCTAAAGGCAATTCCACCAAGCCTGTATTTTTTACCTTTCCTACCAATGAAAATACTTTGGTGCCGGTACTTTTTTCGGTTCCTGTTTGAGTAAACCATTCGCTGCCTTTTTCTATAATAACGGGGATGTTGCACCACGTTTCCACATTGTTGATTATAGTGGGTTTACCGTACAAACCTTTTTCGGCAGGATAAGGTGGGCGTGGAACAGGGCGTCCGGCTTTTCCTTCGATAGAGGCAATTAAGGCTGTTTCTTCACCACAAACAAATGCTCCCGCACCTTCTACTATTTCGAGATCGAAATCAAAGCCCGAGCCCAGAATATTGTTGCCTAAAAGACCATATGCCTTTGCTTGCTCAATAGCTAATTTGAATCTTTTTACAGCCAAAGGGTATTCTGCTCTTATATAAGCAATGCCGTGAGATGCTCCCATCGCATAGCCGCCGATAATCATTCCCTCGATTATGGCATGTGGATCGCTTTCTATTTCGTTTCGGTTCATGTAAGCACCGGGATCGCCTTCGTCGGCGTTGCAGATGATGTATTTTTCATGGTCTTTGGCTTGATGCATGATAGACCATTTTTTTCCGGTTGGAAAACCGGCTCCTCC
>JAAZMQ010000082.1 GCA_012798745.1 Bacteroidales bacterium | reverse complement strand
AAAATTCGTACGCCGGAAGGAGTAAGTTGGGGTATGTATGGCGAATCCGGACTACCTGTCTTTGGCAAAACCCTTGGTATCATTGGCATGGGACGTATCGGACAAGCCTTAGCAAGAAGAGCCGTGGCATCGGGCATGAAAATTATTTACCACAACCGCCATCGTCTCGATGAGGCTATCGAAAAATTGTACGATGCCGGGTATGTTTCGTTGGAAACGTTGTTGGAGGAAGCCGATTTTGTTTCGCTGAATGTTCCCTCAACACCCGAAACGGTTCACTTGATTGGCGAAAAACAGTTGAGCAGGATGAAACCAACGGCTGTATTGATCAATACAGCACGAGGAAATATAGTAGACGAAAAAGCGCTGGCCAAAGCACTGAATGAAAAGAAAATATGGGGTGCCGGGCTCGACGTTTTCGAAAACGAGCCGCATATTTCTCGCGAACTCCTGGAATTGGACAATGTGGTTCTTACGCCTCATGCTGCTACAAAGACGTTGGAATATCGGCATAATATGGCCGTTGAAATGGTACGGAATATTATCGGGTTTTATGAAGGTACGTATCCGGTATCGAGGGTAAATTGATTGAGTAGTAAGTAATTTGTAATTTGGAGAAAATTCATGAAATATCGAACACATACGTTAACCAATGGTTTGCGTATTATTTATAGTTTGCATTTATCTGAAATATCGTATTGTGGATTTGTTATAAACGCCGGAACACGGGATGAAATGCTCGACGAATACGGCATGGCGCACTTTGTGGAACACATGCTGTTTAAAGGGACAAAGCGACGCAAAGCGCATCATATTATTAATCGAATAGAGAATGTGGGTGGAGAGATGAATGCTTACACCACCAAAGAAGAAACATTTGTTTATTCGGCTTTCCCTGAAGAGTATTTTCCACGCGCCGTTGATCTGTTGGGCGATATGGTGTTTCATTCGGAGTTTGCCGGGAAGCAAATCGAACGGGAGCGTGATGTAGTTCTGGACGAGATAAATTCCTATCTCGACACTCCTACGGATTTGATTTACGATGATTTTGAAAATCTTTTGTTTACGGGGCACGATTTGGGCCATTATATCCTTGGAAATCCCGAATCGTTGAAAACATTCGACACGCAACGCCTGAAGAGTTTTGTGGAGCGAGAATATAACCCGGCCTCTATGGTATTTTTCTTCTTGGGGAAGACCCCTTTTTCTAAAGTTGTTAAACAGGTGGAAAAGCATTTGGCATCGGTTTCCGCAAATGGAATTTTATCTAAAAAAAGAGTTGAGCCGACGGATAGTGCGATTCGTAAAGAGATGAAATGTAAAGGGATTATGCAAACGCATGTGATGATGGGCCGAACAACTTATGATATGCATCATCCCGACAGGTATGCCTTGTATCTTTTGAATAATGTTTTGGGGGGCAATGGCATGAACAGCAGGCTCAACGTCGCACTTCGCGAAAAAAACGGCTTAGTGTATAATGTGGAATCCAATGCGGAATTTTATACCGATACAGGAGTTTTTTCCTTGTATTTTGCCTGTAATCCGCAAAATGTCGATCGCTGTGTGCATTTGGTCGAAAAGGAGTTGGAGCGATTAAGAGAAGAGAAGCTCACCCCTGTTCAATTGGCGACAGCCAAAAAACAACTGAAAGGGCAATTGATGATTTCGGCCGAAAATCACGAAAATGTAGCACTGAGTATGGCGAAAGATTTT
>JAAZMQ010000351.1 GCA_012798745.1 Bacteroidales bacterium | reverse complement strand
TTCATCATCATTCCGAATGTGAGCTTAATTACATTGAAAATGCAGCAGGAGTACGGCGAATAGTTGGCGATTCTGTAGAAATTATCGGAAATTACGATTTAACCTTAATTACCGGTGAGGAGTTGGAACATGTTTGGGAACAACATCATTGCAACTCCAATAATATCAGGGAAATTACGATTCAATTTTCTCAAGATTTGCTTCCCGAGAGCCTTATCAAAAAAAATCAGTTTGACAGTATTCAAAAAATGTTCGAAAAAGCCAAAAAAGGAATCTGTTTTCCTATGGAAGCCATTATGATAGTATATCCGTTATTGGATACATTGTCATTTGAAGAAGAGGGCTTTTATGCCGTAATTAAATTTCTTACCGTATTATATGAACTTTCTCTTTTCGATAATACACACACTTTGGCTAGTTCTTCTTTTGCCAATATAGATGATAGTGCAGACAGCAGACGAGTATTAAAAGTATACGAGTATGTTAATGCCAATTATAAAGAAACTATTCGATTGAAAGATTTGGCTGATTTGGTCGGAATGAGTCCTGTAGCCTTAAGTCGTTTTTTTAAATTACGTTCCGGCAAAACAGTATCGGAATATATTATCGAGATTAGGCTAGGGCATGCAGCAAGACTTTTAGTCGATACTACCAATTCAATAGCCGAAATTTGTTACGATTGCGGTTTTAATAATTTATCGAATTTCAATCGAATTTTTAAGAAGAAAAAAGGGTGTACTCCTAAAGAATTTAGAGAAAATTTCAGAAAAACAAAAGTTATAATTTAACATTTTAATCAAAATAGTATCATTTTTAGCTAAATTGTGTGCTATAAAATATTATTTTTCATTTTAATTTTGCATAAGAGAAAAAATGATAAATGAAAAATAGTATATTTTTAGCAAGAGCTATAATTTTAAGATTTAATAAGTAAAACGTTTTATTTATGAGAAACATTGGTATGAGAAACATTATTTTGGTTGTTGCAGCTCTATTTTTGAGCTTACAACTTATGGCCCAGCAACGTACTATAACCGGTACTGTTGTAGATGGTAGAGACAATTCGGCGATGGTCGGCGTTACTGTATTGGAAAAAGGAACTTCAAACGGTACGGTAACTGATATAGATGGAAAATTTTCTTTAAGACTTACCACTCAAAATCCTGTTTTAGTATTTTCTTATGTCGGTTATAAGACTATTGAGGTGAATGTGGGAAATAATTCTGTATTGTCCATCAAGATGGAGGAAGATGTTGAAACATTGGAAGAAGTGGTGGTAATTGGATATGGGACCATGAAAAAGAGCGATATTTCCGGTGCTTCTGTTTCTTTAGGAGAAAAAGTAATAAAAAGTTCAATAATTACTAATATTGATCAAGTTTTGCAGGGTAGGGCAGCCGGAGTAACTGCCGTTATGACATCTGGCGCTCCGGGTTCTTCTGTATCAATAAGAGTAAGAGGTCAGTCAACTATTAATGCAAATGCCGAACCACTTTATGTGATAGATGGTGTTATTGTACAAGGAGGAGGAAGCAGTGGGGCTTCTTTTGGACTTGGAGATGCATTAGGTAATGGACCTATTTCGACGATTTCACCACTTTCTACAATTAATCCTGCTGATATTTTATCCATGGAGATTTTGAAAGATGCCTCAGCAACAGCTATTTATGGAGCTCAAGGTGCTAATGGCGTTGTTTTGATAACAACCAAAAGAGGTAAAGCAGGTCAAGCAAGATTTAATTATGAGGGAATGTTTGGAGTTCAACGTCAGGCAGCGCGTATTGACATGATGAATTTGAAGGAATTTGCTGAATACAGTAATTCTGTTGCTCAGGAAAGCAATACATTGGATAGCCGTCCCGAATTTTTAGATCCCACATTGTTAGGAGCAGGCACTAATTGGCAAGATGCTATTTTTAGGCATGCACCTATGTATCAGCATCAGTTATCTGCTCAAGGAGGAACCGAGACGGTAAAATACTATATGTCCGGATCATTTATGAGTCAGGAAGGTACTATTATAGGAACAAAATTTGATCGCTATTCGTTTAGAACAAATTTGGATGCTCAATTAAAAAAATGGTTAAAGCTGGGTGTTAATGCCATGTATTCTAATACTGATGAAAGGTTAGGGTTGGCAGACAGTGATGAAGGTATAGTAAATTATTCACTTTTAACACCTCCTGATATTCCAATTTATGATTTGGATGGAAATTATGCCAGTGTTGTACGAGAAGGGTATACAAGAATTAATCCGATAGGCATGGCTCTCGATGAAGATATTCTATTGGGTAGAAGTAAATTAAATGGTAATATATTTGCGGATGTAACTCCTTTAGAGAATCTTATATGGCATACTGAAATTGGTTTCGATATCGGCAATTCGCGCGCAGAACGATTTGAACCTGCTGTTACTTATGGAAACTGGAGTCGCGATATTAATATGAGTTCTATTCAAAGGAATAATAACCTTTTTTGGCAGTTAAAGAATTATTTAACGTATTCCGGAGAAAAAAACGAACATAGATATACATTGATGATTGGGCAAGATTTGTGGGAGTCGAGTTGGGAATATGAAGGAGTAACCGCATCCAGTCTTCCTTCGAATGATATCCATAATCCAAGTTTAGGATCTAACCCGCAGATAAGTTCAGGATTTGGCAGTAGCGCGATGGCTTCGTTTTTTGGTCGAGCCACTTATAATTATGGTGATCGGTATATGGGAACCTATACTTACAGAAAAGACGGGTCTTCTAATTTTGGGCCTAAAAATCGTTGGGCGGGATTTCATGCGTTTGCTGTTTCTTGGCGTTTTACAAATGAAGAGTTTTTCAAATCGTTGACTCATATTATGAGTAATGGGAAAATTCGTATAGGATGGGGTCAGACAGGGAATTCCAATATA
The DNA here is from genome assembly GCA_012798745.1 of Bacteroidales bacterium. Taxonomy (GTDB): domain Bacteria; phylum Bacteroidota; class Bacteroidia; order Bacteroidales; family Dysgonomonadaceae; genus Anaerorudis. Next base: position 7,046 of record JAAZMQ010000351.1, on the reverse strand, counting down.
GGCGGGTATAAATGGGGTGCTTCGATTTCAAAAATGCCTTCCGGATTGGGATTGGGATATCGGCAATCGAATATTGCAAATCCTTATATTAAATGGGAAACACAAGAACAATGGAATATAGGACTTGATCTATCTTTTCTTGATGGTAGAATCGATTTTGTTATCGATGGTTATGATAAGACTTCTTCTGATATGTTGATGCAATTGCAACTTCCTTCGTATTTAGGTACGCGAGGAAATGTGTCTTCTGCCTTGGCTGCTCCTTACGGCAATTATGGAACGATTAATAATAAAGGTCTGGAATTTACTTTAACAACACATAATCTTAAAGGTAAATTCATGTGGGATACAGATTTCCAAATGTCTTTTAACAGAAACAAACTTGTGGCTCTCGATGGAACAGAGTCGGCTCATATTGAGGGTTATGGGCAATGGAGTGACGTAGTAACCGTTACTAACGTAGGTGACCCTTTGTATAATTTTTATGGTTATAAAGTTGCCGGAGTTTATAAGGATTTGGAAGATTTGCAAAATTCTCCGAAACCTGAGAAGTATCCTTCTGATGGTGTTTTTAACCGGTATAATACTACGTGGGTAGGAGATTTAAAATTTGAAGATATTAGTGGACCTGAAGGAAAACCGGATGGCGTTATTGATACTTATGATAGGACAAATATCGGATCCCCTTGGCCTAAGTTTACCTTTGGCTTTAATAATACTTTTCAATTTAAAAACATTGATTTGTCTATTTTTATAAACGGTTCTTATGGCAATAAAGTATTTAATTATCTGGATATGCATTTGTCGAGTATGACTAGCGTTTGGGATAATCAACTGAAAAAAGTTACTCAACGGGCACGTTTGGAACCTATTGATTCTGATAAAACTTATCCGGTTGTAGTTAATGGCGTTACCGTTTATAACTGGTTCGATGATATCACTAATGTAAAAGTTTCTAATTCTGATGCAGTTATTCCACGAGCTATAGCAAACGATCCAAATGACAACAACCGTATTAGTGACAGATATATTGAAGACGGTTCTTATATCCGTATCAAGAATATTGCTATAGGCTATACCTTACCTTCGTCAGTTGTACGAAAATGGAAAATTGAGAATTTTAGAATATATGCGAACATTCAGAATCTATATACATTTACCAAATATAGTGGATATGATCCTGAAGTAGGGGCAAGCACAGCCAGTCCTAATGTTTTTGGGTTGGATAATGGGCGCTACCCTTCTCCTCAAGTCTATTCTTTTGGATTAAGTTTATCTTTTTAAAAATCAAAAATATGAAAGAATATAAAAGTACCATAAAAAAATTTTTGTGTGCCTTATTTATTATAGGGGGGTTAAATTCGTGTGACGATTTTCTTGATCGTCCTACCGAGGATACGTATACTGTTGATAGTTTTTACAAGACCGATGAACAGTGCTTTCAGGCTGTAAATCCTGTTTATAATTCTCCTTGGTATGATTTCCAACGTGGTTTTTTTAAAGTGGGAGAAGTATTAGCAGGCAATTATTATTGGGGCCAATCACCTTATTTGACGTTTACCATTAATTCTACAGATGAAGATCTTGTAAACATGTCGGCTTCTTTATGGTCGGTGAATGCTTACTGTAATGGCATTTTAGAGAATATTGATATGAAAGCCGGCTCGGATGTGAAAGAAGAAACAAAGAAGACAGTAAAGGGAGAAGCTCTTGTATGGAAAGCGATGGCTTATTTTTATCTGGTTCGTACTTTTGGTGCTGTGCCTATCATTCATAATAATTCTACCACAATCGCAGAAGGTAATTATAATAACCTTTACAAAGCAACAATTCCCAATGTTTATGATTATATCATTATGACACTGGAGAAAGCAATTGAATGGTTACCTGAGAAAAATCAGGCAGGTCGTATTGATAAATATTCTGCTTACGGATTGCTTGCAAAAGTGTATCTCACTAAGGCGGGATACGGTATGAATGGTTCTCGGCGACAGGAAGATTTGGATAAAGCAGCCTTATATGCAGGAAAAGTGATTGAAGAAAGTGGACGATCGTTATTGCCGGTCTATTCCGACATTTTTAGATTAAAGAACAATTTTAGTGAGGAAAGTTTAATAGCTTGGCATTGGGTAGTTTCTAACCAATGGACTTCGCAAAATTCTTTACAATCCGACTTAGGAATACAGGGGTTTGATGAATATGGTGCAACATGGGGAGGATGGAATGGGCCTTCAGTGGATTTGCAAGATGCTTTTAACGAAGATGCGCTCAGTCTGACTAGAAACAATATTGATGATCGTAGAAAAGCAACTATGATGATGTATGGCGACAAATATGAGTATTTCTGGGTGGACAAAGGAGGTTTCGACTATACCGAATTTGCTGTAAATAGTATGGAATACCAAAGTGCAGTTGGTGCAAATGAAGTAAAGCATTTGGTTGGTAACGATAACGATCACGTTATCGGAACCGGAACACATATGGCTCGCATGGCTACGAGTCTAAGTACGCATCTACTTCGTCTTGCAGATGTTTATTTAATTTATGCCGAGGCAGTTTTAGGAAATAGTTCTTCTACTTCGGACCCTAAGGCCTTAAAAGCCTTTAATGATGTCAGAGGTAGATCAATTAAAGGATATGAACCAAAAACATCCATTACTTGGGATGATATATGGCAAGAACGTCGCCTTGAGTTGGCTTGTGAAGGTGATAGATGGTATGATTATGTGCGTTGGCATTATTATGAACCGGTAAAAGCAATAGCTGAAATCAAAGCACAAAGAAGAGGTTCCTACAATGGGCTTGGTCAGTATTACAAATCAGGTACACTGGATCCTTCCGTAACATATTATAGTCCCAATAACATTCCAAATATAACGGATGCTCATTTTCAACTTCCATTTCCGGATACGGATTTGACCATGAATCCAAATCTGTTAAAAGATCCGGTTGAATTTGATTTAAATTCAATAAGTTATTAATTTCAAATGAGAAAATTGATATGAAAAACATTAAGAAAAAAAGATACGGTCAAATGCTGATAAGTGGCTTAATTTTGTTTATTGGAATTTTATCACAGTCATGTGATGATAATCCGGATAAATATGTTATAACAGATGGTATTCCTGAAGTTTATTATATTAGAGTTCCAAATCCCGAGTCAGCCGATTCGCTTTTAGTAGCGGCTTATATGAATAATACCATTGCATTAATAGGGGAAAATCTTACCAGTATCAAAGAAATGTGGTTTAATGATAAAAAAGCGATATTAAATTCAAGTTTTATCACGTATAACACATTACTTGTGAATGTTCCGAATGAAATTCCGTCAGTTGTAACCAACAAAATTTACATGATAACAAAGGATAACGATACCATTACCTACGATTTTTCTGTTCTTGTTCCGGCACCCATTGTGTCGAGTATTTCGTGTGAATATGCACATGATGGTAATATTGCAACTCTTTATGGAGATTACTTTATTGACGATCCGAATGTTCCGTTAACCATAAGCATGCCCGGCAATATTCCCGTTACGGAAATTACAAGCATCGAAAAGACTAAAATTGTTTTCAAAATTCCCAATGATTCTCAAAAAGGTTACATTAACGTAAAGTCAATTTATGGAACCGGACGATCGAAATTCCAATTTAGAGATGACAGGGGTATTATTCTTGATTGGGATACGAAAGATGCCTCAGGTGGATGGCGCGCAGGTAAAATAGGCAACAGCAATCCCGAAGGAATAAGTGGAAATTACGTTTATTTTTCCGGTGCTTTAAAAGGCGATTTATCAACGTGGGATGAAGATAATTTTTCATTTAATTTGTGGGGAATAGCCAATGGACGTCCTGAAGGAGATTTGTTTGACATTCCTGTAGATCAGGCTCAGCTCAAATTTGAAGTAAATGTGACTCAACCTTGGTCTGCTTGCGCCTTGCAAATGATTTTCACTCCGTGGGCTACTTCTAATACAAATAGCTATATTGCAGACGAAAAAACACCAAGAGGTTTGTGGAGACCTTGGGAATCAAGCGGATCTTATCAAACTGATGGATGGATAACTGTATCTTTTCCACTCAAAGACTTCAAATATGACCATACGGGGAAAGCGCTTCAAGTAGCTGGAACAGGGAATTATGGAGGCTTAACTTTCTTTGTTTATCACGGAGGAATTGCCGGTACAGACTGTACACCATATATTTGTATTGACAACATTAGGGTGGTTCCAATTGAATAATTAATCCATAAATCTTGAAAAAATGCAAACACATAAAAATAAATGGTATTCATGGCTGATAATTTTCACGTTAATTATCAGTGGTGGCGTATATACCGGATGCGACAAAGATGAAAAAATAGATACTTCGATAGTTTTAAAAGCATTTGGCCCGTCACCTGCCTTAAGAGGAGGTGATCTCAGGTTCATAGGCAGCAATTTGGATAAAGTTACAGCTGTAGTTTTTCAGGGACTGACATCCGAAACGACAATAGAAGTTAGTGAAATTGAGATGGTGAACGAAAGAGAAATTCGGGTTACCATTCCTCAGAATGCTGGTCCGGGTAAAGTAATCTTAAAAACGCCGCAAGGAGATATTCAAACATTGACTTCTCTTACCTTTTCGGAACCTATATCCATTAGCACTGTTTCTCCTACTACTTTAAGAGCTGGTCAAATACTCACCGTGAAAGGAGAATACCTGAATCTGATTAAAAAAGTAATCTTTGTTGACAATGTTGAGGTGGAATCAAAAGATTTTGTATCTCAGTCCAGAAATCAATTGCAGGTAAGGGTTCCGGATGAAGCTCAAACAGGAAAAATCATCTTGTCGAATGGAGAAGAAATACCTATTGAAATCTACTCTAACGAAGTAATCAATATTATTTTACCTACATTCGCAGGATTTTCTCCTGTTACTGTAAAACCGGGAAATAACATTAATATTACAGGTACAAATTTGGACTTGGTAGCTGGCGTTAAGTTTGGCGGAGATATAATAGTGAAGGAAGTTATCTTGAATGCTGATTCTACGCAAATTACCGTAACTGTACCATTTGAAGCTCAGGACGATACCGTAAAATTGATTACCAAATCAGGCCTTGAGGTGAAAGGAAACAAGAAATTGATTACCGTAATACCTTCAAATCTTGCTGTTAGTCCAACAATAGTTAAAAATGGCAATACGTTGACTATTAAAGGTAAAGATTTGGATTTGGTTGAAAGCATAAAATTTGGTGATATAGAGGGGCAAATTAATGCCAAATCAGAAACAGAAATCTCGGTAATAGTGCCGGAGACAGCCAATTCAAAAGTGGCAACGCTTGTTACTTTCTCCACTAAAACGATCAATACGCCAGAATTTAGCTATGTAAAGCCCAAAATTACAGCGTTATCTCCGAATTCATTAATGGCAGGAAGTGAATTGACCGTTAACGGAAGTGACTTGGATTTGATAAGGAAAGTGATATTCCCGTCTGCTGCTAAGGCCGTGAATGTTGAACCAAGTTCATCTATTTCATTTGTTGTTAATGTTCCAACTGATGCAACAAGTGGAATCGTAAAGTTTGTTACTGTAAATGGGACTGAAATTTTATCTCCAATTGAATTGACTGTAAAAGAGGCTGATATACCTGTTATAACCAGCATCCCCGCAAGTGCAAAACCAGGACAATTGTTGGTTATTCAAGGAACAAAATTAAATTTGGTTGAATCGGTTATTTTTCAGAATAATGTGAAAGCAACTCAATTTGGAACTCGTTCGGCAACCTTGTTGGAAGTTTATGTGCCTGAAAATGCCACAAAAGGTGCAGTAACTTTAAAATTGGTCACTTTTGCAGGAAAAGAAGTTGATGTACCAATAACTATAAGCGGTACAGATCCTATAGCTGATCCAAGCTATGTGTTTTTTGATTTTGATGGAAAAGATTCATGGTGGGGAAGTTATGGATCAGTAGAAAATGATCCTGCTCTATCGTTGAGTGGCAACTATTTCCGTATCAATCAGGATTTGCCCTCAGGTTGGGTTGATTTCTTTTGGAGAAATGGACAGAACGATCTAAAAGTTGATGGTGTAACAGTTGAGGAATGGGCTGTAAAAATGGATGTCAATGTTCTGGGTGGAACAACGGTGCCATTTAAATTCCGTCTGAACGGTACTGATGGAGATTTCTGGGCTATCATTCCCGGAATGGAAAATAGAGGTGGTTGGTACACAGTAACCATTCCTTTAACGGATTTCAAAGATGATAACGGATACGGAACAAACATCTTACCAAACGTTCAAAACATTACACAAGATTTCGGACTGGCTACTGCAGGAGATGCAGGATTTGTAAATATGTGCATCGATAATGTTCGTTTTGAAAAAATAAAGTAAATAAATGGACTGTTGAAGAGGGTGTCAAAAAAAATTAATGATCATTTATTTTTACGACATCCTCTTTTTTATGGTTTTTCTCATATTTTATTAAGCTTGGGATATTGCGCCACTTCGAAATTTGTGCTCATGAATCATCGATTTGTTATTTTGTTTTTATTTTTACTGTCATTGTTTTCCTGTAAGAAATCAGGGAATGGCATTATTGAAACATTTTCTCCGGAATTAATTTCATCTACCCCGACAAATAATGAGACGGATGTCTCAATTTATACAAAGGAAATTGTTCTGATTTTCAATGAAAATGTTACGATAAAAAGTGAATACGAAATAACGTTGAACGGTATTACTTTAAATGATGTAAGACCCGGCATTCGAAAAGACTTAAAAGTTATTTTGCCTTCTGATTTGGAACCGGAAACTTTATATACACTGATTATCCCTCCAAATACCATAAAAGGTCCTACAGGTGTATTTATTTCGGAAGAAATTAAAGTGACTTTTACAACACAATATATTGCTGAAAGAACTTTTTCAGTACAGGTACAAAAAGTTATGGATTTTTTAAAGCAAACCTACGGAGTGAAAACCATTTCGGGTACAATGGCAAACGTCAACTGGAACACGGATGAAGCCGATTGGGTTTATGCTCAAACCGGAAAACATCCT
>JAAZMQ010000081.1 GCA_012798745.1 Bacteroidales bacterium | reverse complement strand
GTTGTTCGGCATCCATGTTTTTGCGATGTCCGTCGGAACGATTGTACCCGACGGTTGCATTAGCGTGAAACCGGTTCTTTTTCCATCCGCTCGACAGTTCGGTCGAAAACGTTTGGTAACTTCCGTACTGGGTTTGCAAGGAATGATGGAAACCTTCTGTCCGTTGTTTTTTGGTGATGATGTTGATCACGCCTCCCATTGCATTTGAACCGTAGAGCACCGAAGCAGGTCCGCGCACTACTTCTACCCGTTCGGTCATCATCGATTGATAGCTGTCGGCAAGCGGATGCCCCATCAATCCCATATATTGCGGATTCCCGTCAATCAGGATCAACACACCCGTCGTGGGCGCTCCGCCGATCCCCCTGATGTTCATACTTCCTGCTGCTCCTTCGGCCACGCCATACCCCATCACTCCCCGTTGAGAGATGAAAAGGCCGGGGACTTCCTCGGTAAGCAAGGGCAGCAGCGAAGGCTGCAGCCGGTTTTCGATTTCCGCTGTCGATACCACGGAAACGCTCATGGGAACGTTTCGCAGGTTTACCTTTGTCATGGTTGCCGTTACAACAACTTCCTCCAAATGAATGGTATCGTTTACACTTCCTTCATCGGCATGAAGAGGAACGTTTGTCAACAGACCGATCGATAAAAATAGAAGTAATTTTTTTACAGCAGCCATGGAAATCTGAAACAGGGTTCGTCGTATAGTGAATAATCGGCCTTGCCGTTTACCGCAAAGGTTTTTATTTGCCCGGCATCATGTAAAAGATCGATGGCGAATTGTACAGTCGCCCCTGTTTTGATGCGATCTTCCACCAAAAGAATTTTTTTGTCTTTGTACTCGAAATTGATAGGCGAAACAAGTTTCGGGCAATCGTATTTCGGCTTTTGGTCGGGATCGCGGAGGTTTATTTTTAAAAGTTGAATATCGATATTCAATCGTTGATTGAGGATAGCGGCCGGAATGATTCCTCCGTTGGCTATGGCAACAATCATATCAAACGTTTCGTGAAATGCAATCTCGCGAAACCGCTGCAATATCTCTTCAAACGATTTTTCTGCCGGCATGCTGCAAGGTTATGCTTTGGCTTTGGCCAACGCTTTTAATACAGCATAGCCGCCGAAGAGCTGAATGAGCATGCCCGGAACACCCATGCGGAAATCTTGCACGGCAACAAAAAAGTTCCCCGTCATAGCCCATTCCAGCCCCGTACCGATGACCTGATAGGCAAGAATGGCCAACAGGATTCCCGGGAGCGATATTTTGCCGAAATGTTTTGCTGCCAAAGCGGCTGCAATGGCCAGGATAACCGACTTTGTCATGATTGCCGGGAGCATGGCAGCAACAGGCATGCCGAAAAGCAAGCTGTTGGCCAACGGCGATAAAACGGCCGTAAGCAGTCCTACATACATACCGTATTTATACGCGGCAATCAGGGTAAAGAAATAAATGGGAAGGAAAATCAGTCCACCGTTGGGAATGAGGTGTGCCAATTGCGGAAAAAGCAAATTTCCCAATACAAAGAGACCCGCAAACACATAGGTTTTTGCATTGCTAAGGTTAAGCGAATAAAGTTTCGTTGTTTTCATAGGAGTACGTTTTTATAGGATTTATATTATTTTTTCGATTTTCACTTGACAAGCCAAACAAAGCTATAAATAATTTTCAATATTTACACCTTAGAAGTCGTTATTTTTATTTAATAAAGGATTATCCGCAATGTATCCTGTCATTGCGGCATCACCTTAATAATAATTGCCATCTTCCCCGATGAATCTATGATCCGGTACCGGCAAATAGCGCGGGGATCCTTCAATAATGACTCCCTGCCCCGATGAAATTTATAAGCTTTCCCCGAAATCCGCTTTAAATTTTGCCATAAGCTTTTGGGGCCAATCGCTCACAGGCTCCAGTCCTCCCATAAAGAAGCGAAGAACAGGTGGTTCGTATACAAATCGTAATCCGCCAATCAGCTCCCGGTTTTCATACAGCCAGGCCATCCGGTCTACCACATATTTTATTTGCGAAAGCGTAAATACACGTCGCGGAACAGCCAGCCGCACAAGCTCCATATCGGCAAGTGTTTCGTTGCCATCCTCATCTCTCTGGTTTGAAAGAGTACCCCTTTCCATTCCCCTTATTCCCGAAATCAGGAACAGGGCAGCAGCAAGCGCACCGGCGGGATATTCGTTCTGCGGAATATGTCTGCATATCTCCATCGCATTAACATGTGCGCCCAACACACCCGCAGGTTTAACCATAGGCACACCATGTGCATCGAGGGCATTAACAAGATAAGCAATGAAATCGGGGCTTTGACGAATCATCGTTTCATCGAGGGTTTCATACAACCCCACGGCCATGGCTTCAATCTCGCGTACGGAAATTCCTCCATAGGTAAGAAATCCCTCGTAAAGCGGGATAAGTGGTTCCAGTTCACGGTAGATCTCATGGTTGTTTGTGCATATTCCCCCACCTCGCGAAGAGCTTAACTTACGGGCAGAAAAGTAAACGATATCCGCCAAATCTGTCATTGCTTTAATGATTTCCCCGAGAGAATAATCTTTAAATTCCTCTTCACGAAGATGTATCAGGTAGGCGTTTTCGCCCAACAAACTCGCATCAAGAACAACCCGGATATTATATTTATCGGCAATAGCCCTTACCTCTCTTAAGTTTTGAATGGAGAATGGCTGGCCTCCAATCAGATTGGTTGAAGCCTCCACGCGAATGAACGGGATATTTTCGGCTCCATGGGTTTTTATGGTCTCCTCCAACTTCTCGATATGCATATTTCCCTTAAAAGGGTAATCCGAATCCACGTTGAAGCCTTCGTCGTACAACAATTCGGCAACCTTTCCCCCGTATTGAGTAATGTGCGCCATCGTTGTTGTAAAATGGTAATTCATCGGGATAAGGCTTCCCTTACGAATGTATGCGTGGCAAAGAATATTCTCGGCAGCCCTG
>JAAZMQ010000080.1 GCA_012798745.1 Bacteroidales bacterium | reverse complement strand
GAATCATGTCCAATGCCCTGTAAGTATTGTTGTAGCTTCCTTCCCATAGACCGATGCCGGTGGTTTTTCCATCAATCAGTCGGTCGCCCCAAATCCATAATTCTTTTCCGTTTTGAGCCAAATGATTCCGGAGAAGCGTTACCTCTCCGGCAAACAATACTGCCGGATCGCATCCGTGGCAACGTGGACAATCGGGATGCGCAATGTAAAAAACTTCATCCATACCTGCATGGAAAGCATCAGCCTCAAACACATTTATGATTTCATCCACCACATCAAAAACGACTTTATGTACTTCGGGATGTTGTGGACAATAGCTTTTGCAATACAACCCGTCTGTATTCGGCCATGTGTATTCTTTCGGGAGTGAAATGGAGGGAGTCTCGTCAAACTGAGGGTACACCTCCAACAGTTTTCCTATTTGTCCTGCCCATGACTGATGACCCAATAAGTTGATTTGAGGGATCAGGCGAATTTGATTCTTTCGGCAGCTGTTTACTATTTTTTTTACATCCTTTTTGGACAAAGGATCATGATCCCGCAATTCAGGATGCGAAACATACTCGTACCTGTAATCTATACGCAAAACCAGGGTGTTTACCCCGGCAGCTGCTAATTTTTTATCGATGAGTTTAACAAAATCGTCTACATCTTGTTTTGCCGGTGCATTTATGCATAAACCTTTAACGGGAATAATAGGTTGAGAAGAAAGTGCAAAGGGAATTAAGAACAAGGCAAAACATACAAATATTTGTTTTATTGTTTTCATGATGACTTGATTTTAAATATAAAAAATGAGAAAGGTTGCCCATAAATTGACCTTTACATTTTTATTTTTCTTGTTTCTTTTTAGAAACTTGAATAATGGGGAAATGTAATTTTAAGGCTCTTTTTTTGTTAAATTTATTTGGACAACCTTTGTTTGATCACATGTACTATTAATCTTTGAATCCTACTTTTGCATGCGACCCGTCGCAGTAAGGTTTCTTATTGGAATGACCGCAACGGCAGAGGTGAATTGTTCCGCTTTTTTCTTCTTCTTTTCCGTCGGGACGAATGATTTTAAAATTGCCCTTCATTTCCAGCGGACCATTGGGAATCATTTTAATTTCTACTACTGACATAATTTTTTGGTTTTTAAAAGTTAGACTTAGAGTATTTTATTTTTTGGCACAGTAGCCACAAATTCTTTCAAGTAAAAAGGCTCAAAGTAAGCAACGTTCACGAAATCTTTTTCGTCGAATGCTTTTTCTGCCAACGGAATCATTGCCGATGCCTGTGGATAGATATTTGGGATAAACAGGGCACTTGGATGTTGAATGACGCTTTTACATTTTTCTGCACCGTTGCCGAAAAAAGCGATCTTTTGTTTGTCTAGCAATTCGCGATAACTGTTCTCATCGACAATGTCGGCAGAAGTTTTGCGAATCGTATTCAAAGAAATATCGAAAAATGTGGCATATATTTCCATTCTCCGCGCATCAATCATTGGACACAACAATGTTCCTTCTTCTACCTTGTCTTTTATTATAGATGCCATGATTTTTGGTGTAGGAATGGCAATGAGCGGCACATTAAGGCCATACGCCAATCCTTTGGCTTCCGACACACCGATACGCAAACCGGTATACGATCCCGGTCCGCTGCTTACGGCTATTGCATCAATATGCAAGTCGTTTTTTCTTGCGAATCGCATTATTTCATCGACAAAAACTCCCAATAATGTGGCATGCGATTGTTCCCTGTGATTTTCTTTGTTGATTATTATTTCTCCATTGTGAGATAAAGCACAGGAGCATACTTCTGTAGCGGTTTCAATAGACAAAAGAACACTCATTTTCTGTTTCAAAGTTTATCTTATAACGTTTTAGTTTGAAATTTGGTTCAAAAAATAAAAAAGACTGTATCAAAACGATACAGTCCTCTTAGTTTCTAAAGATTTTTAATTTAAATCAATACTTGCTTCTTTCACGATAGTCGCGATTGCCATAATTGCGATTGTTCCGGTTTCTTTGCTGCGAACGATCTCCTTCAGCGCGTGGGCGGGCGATCGAAACAGATAGGGTGCGCCCGTCATATTCTGCTCCATTTAATTCGTCTATGGCATGCTGTCCTTCTGTATCATCACTCATTTCAACAAAGCCGTAGCCTTTGGAACGACGAGTATCTCTGTCGGTAATGATTCTGGCTGAGGATACTTCTCCGTATTCCTCAAAAAGTTCTCTTAAATCGGTTTCGCTAATCTGATAGCTTAAACCCGCAATAAAAATGTTCATGTAAAATAAATAATTAAAAAAAAATAAATAAATGAATTCTGCAAAGAGATTATACTCAGAAATAGGTTAACACGTACTTCACAATGAATGGAATGAAACCGGAAAAACTATTTACCTTTATAAACCTTTTGCGGTGCAAAGATAAAAATAAAATTTGAAGTATTCGCAAAATTTGAGCGAATTTTTTCTTTAAAAGTTCAAATTAACAAAAGAATCTTTCAGAACATCGTTTCCGGTAGATGCTTTTTGTGCGATTTCGATCTGATTGTCAGTTTATTATTCCGTTTCTTTTCAGTAGTGCATCGATAGTTGGCTCCTGTCCGCGAAAGCGAATGTAGAGCATCATCGGATCTTCGGTATTTCCTTTTTCAAGAATGTTCTTTCTGAACG
>JAAZMQ010000008.1 GCA_012798745.1 Bacteroidales bacterium | reverse complement strand
TTCAAAAACACTTGACGAAAAAATTCGAACAGGAAAATATATCGAAGCAAAATGAACCCTAACGTCCAAAAAATAAAAGCACACAATTATTATCTTATTTTGTTATTGAGTATGATTCTTTTTGGTATAAATTCCTGTAAACCCAAAAAAGAAATCATTCGTGCGACTCTGCACACAACGGAAAAAGCCGAGGAAGAACTTTTTTCGGATATCTTGTCGAAGCAATTGATTTTTTCGACTTTTTCGGCAAAATTGAATGTGTCATTGAGTAACGCAAAACACACCCTGGCTTCAAAAGCAAATTTGAAAATCATAAATGATCACATGCTTCAACTATCCGTTCAGCCGCTTTTCGGTATAGAAATATTCCGTTTTCATATGGATAACGATACCGTTGTCATACTCGACCGGATGAATAAACGTTATGTAAAGGAATCGATAGATGAGCTAAAAAACCGCTATTTGGTAGGACTCGATTATTATGCGTTACAATCGTTGTTTACAAACAAGCTTTTTCTGGAAGAGAACAAAGTACTTACACCATCAGATTATACCCAATTTGCATATGCAAAAACCTCAACCAATTACTACTTGAAATCGGTAAATAACGACTCCCATATCACGTACCTTTTTTCGATAAACGGTGACGACCGAATTACTTTCTCTCATCTGTTCCATCCTATAAATAAATATTCGTTACAATGGAGCTATAGCGATTTTACACCGCTTGGAACACAAATTTTTCCTTATAAAATGAGAATAGAAGTAAGTTCACCAAAACACAAATTAGATGTCGAAATTAATTATTCCAATATTGTGCTCGATGAACCTATGGAATTATCTATCGCTATTCCCAATGGCTATACTCGAACCAATTTCTCAGATATTATAAAAATCATTACGGCCGATACCCCATGAAAAAATTCGTTGCCATATTGTCTCTGTTTCTCTTATGTCTCCCTTTATTTTCGCAAACCAAGCAAATCGAATCACTACAAAAACAACGTGAGCTATTACAGGAGGAAATTCAAAACACAAATAAGCTTTTCCTCGATGTAAAAAAACAAACTACCACCATTCTGCAGCGTATTAATCTTATTAATAAGCAACTCAAAACAAGAAGGGAACTCATCGCTGTATATCGAAACGAAATTGCTGCTCTTGAAAAAGAGCAAAAACGACTGGAAAAAGAAATTGTAAAACTCAATGAAGAATTAGCGAAAAAGCAGGAAAACTATGCCAAAGCGATTAAAGGGATGTTGAACCATCAACGGTCACAAAACAAATTATTTTTTATACTCTCCGGAAAAACATTGGGGGAATCGTTGCGCAGAATGCAATACTTGAAAGATTATTCAAAATGGCAAAAAAAACAGGCTGAGGAAATTAAAAAGAAACAAGCAGAACTGGCAGAGAAAAAAAACGAACTTGCCCAAGCGAAAACAAATAAAGAACAAGCATTGCTCGCCCTGCAAAATGAGCAGAATAAACTTGTGAGCGAAGAAAGAATGCGTCAAACGGAAATGGCTGAGGCTAAAGGCAAACAGCAAGAGTTGCAAAAAACTCTTCAAGCTAAACGTCAACAAGCAGCTAAATTGAATGCTCAAATCGAAAAATTAATCGCCGAAGAAGTGGCTCGTCAGGAACGGGAAGCCGAAGCT
>JAAZMQ010000079.1 GCA_012798745.1 Bacteroidales bacterium | reverse complement strand
GTCGTGTTATCGAAAGAAAATCCCGAAACATCGTTCGAAATGACGGGTTGCGGTTTCGTAATAACAGGAGAGGCCGTTAGGGAAGCCTCAATGGGCGATGCAATTTTGGAAGTGGATGTCATGGTTGACGGAAGGTTGTTGGAGACAGTCAAAATGCCTACCCAATGGTTGGTTCGCCGACTTGAGGCAGCATGGAATTACGATTTATCGGAGGGGAGTCACACTATTTCCCTGAAAGCACAGAATATTCCTGAGGGTTATCGTATTCATGTTGGCGATGTGGTATTGTATTCGACTATCGATCCCGGGAAACGGGTTTATTTTTAAAAATGCGGCAACAAGAGGAAAAATTGTTTCCGGGATGCCAAAAAAGGAATCGGGTATCTATTATCTTGAAGCCGATTATGAGCGTCGGAAAGCGATTATAAATGAACATGAGACCTATCAAAGGGATTTTATTGGTTTGTGGCTAACGATTCACGAGTACCCCGAGAGATACAAATCCGCATGCAACAATTGCTTTTATTTCCCTCCGAAAGTAAATACTATTGGGATGGCCTCGGGAGATTTGATGGACGTTTCTCCCACCATCACATTAGGTCGGAGTTTAACGGTAACTTTTGTTTCGTCGGGAGAAATGCCCAAAAACGAATTCAAGACGTTAGCAACCCGTTGTTGCGAGTATCGATTCATTAATTTTTTGAGATCTACTCCAATATTCAAATCCACAACTGCTGTTTGTTCGGACTCGATACGAACAGGAATGTCCATTTTTCCATTTACGAATTCCAAATCGTTGATTTCAATGGTATAATCAAGCGCATTAAGAAATGCGGGGGTCTTGTTGGGATTCATTACGTTCATTTTCAGTGTCATGTTAAAGGGAATGGTTTGCAGATTACCTCCTCCGGCCAAAATGGTGGCAATAGAAGTTAAGTTGGCTAGCGACATGCCCGACCCGTTGCCCAAGTTTATACCTGCTAATTGAATATTCTCGACAGAGTTGTAGGTATATTCGCATTGCGAAAAATTGGAGGTTTTGATTAGGCGGTTCCACATATTGCATCTAGAGAAAAGTACAATGATCGATAAAATTAGTATTGTTTTTTTCATTTTTCCATTTGTTTTGTAATCTCCGTTTCTTGAATTTATTTAATAATAACCATTGTGGCTCCGTATCCGTATTTTTGAAACGAAGCATCCTGCACGTAACATTTTCTGTATTTATTCTTCAGCTCTTTTAAAATGGCACTTTTTAATATGCCTTCTCCTTTGCCGTGAATAAATACTATTCGTTGGTTTTTTCGGTGCAGATTTTCCTGCATAACCTCATTGAATTTTTGCAATTGGTAGTCCAGTATTTCGGCGTTGGTCATGCCTGCTGTCGTATCGAGCAATTGATCGATATGTAGATCCACTTCGATAAGGGTGTCTTTTTTCGCTTTTTCGGTTTTATGCGCTCGTCGTTGTTTCTTGTCGGGTTGCTTCTTTTCTTTTATAACACGCTCCATATGCATGCCCCAATCTTGCTCTTCTGTGGGAATAGTGAGTGGGTGTTCCGGCAAATCGTTTCGTGTGATGTAATACACGAGAGCATCCTCGTTGAAGTAATCGTTTTCGCGAAAGGCGTGTAATTTGTAAAATTTCACGGGATCTATACGCAATTCAACCGAACAGGGATTTTTTAATTCAAAAGGTTTGTTCGCTTTAAAAGCAATAAATTGTACGCATACCCTTTCTAGTTCGTTGAGTTGCGACTTATCGAATTCTTCCAGGAAAATTTTTGTATTTGGTTCAATCAGGCCGTTATATCGAGTTTTCCATACAGCATTATTTTCGCGACCGAGGTAAGTGAAAAACAAATAATAATTGCTGTCGTTAACAAAGAAACATTCATAATCTGTTGTTGAAAGGTTTTTTTTATCGATAGGTAGATAGGCTAGACAAGTAGTTATTTGTTCACCTTCGGGGGTTTCCTCGATTTCGTTATCATCTTCGGCTGTTACTTGAGTATTGGGAATAACGGTGCTCCCATTTTCAAGTTCTTCGGGGATCTCCGAGTTCTCGAGTTTTTTCTCACCTGCCGATTCGATAACCACACATTCGGAAATTAATACAGGAACATCAAAACCATACTCATCTTCCACGATCGCCACTTGTTTATTCAAAAATCCTTTTACTTTTCCACCACCTACGGCGTTCAAAAAACGAATAGTATCTCCAATTTGCAGTTTAGTCATTGTTTATCTCGATTGTTAGTGTTTTCAAATTTAGATGAAAAAAATGGCAAAAGGTTTGTTTTGTCATCTTTTATTTTTTGTTGTGACTGCAAAGATGACTAATTTTGCTGAATAAAAGCGACAATTATTTGAAAAATATCCAACGTGGGAAAGCTGAAAAATGAAAAAGATCGCGATAGAACGGCTTCGAATCTCTGACTTCGATTATATTCTTCCTGATGAAAAAATAGCCAAATATCCGCTCGAAAAACGGGATAGTTCTAAACTTCTTCTTTATAAGAATGGGGAGATTTCTTCCTCTGTTTTTTCGTCTTTGCCTGAATATCTTCCTTCAAATAGTCTCATGATTTTCAACAACACGCGTGTGATTCATGCTCGTTTGCTTTTCCGCAAAAATACGGGAGCTCAGATTGAAGTATTTTGTTTGTCTCCGGCAGAACCTTCGGATTATGCGTTGAGTTTTCAACAGCGTGAACGTTGCTCTTGGCATTGCATGATCGGCAATGCCAAACGATGGAAAGATGATGTGTTGCAACTAAAAATCGGTCGTGAGAACGGTAAGGCGATTACTTTGATTGCCGAAAAAAAAGAGGTGCGCGAAAACGAGGTAACGGTCGAGTTTTCGTGGGATGATTCTTCCGTTACTTTTTCCGACCTGCTCGAGACGGTCGGTAAATTACCCATTCCGCCTTACCTGAATCGCCCGGCTGAGGAAAGCGACAACGACACCTACCAAACCGTATATTCACGTATTGAAGGGTCGGTGGCTGCTCCTACGGCCGGACTCCATTTTACCGATGAGGTGATGAATGCCTTACGTCGGAAAGGAGTGAAAACCGATGAGGTCACTCTGCATGTCGGTGCCGGTACCTTTAAGCCGGTGAAAAGTCAAACCGTATATGGGCACGAAATGCATACCGAATTTATTTCGGTTCCCCGAAAAGTAATTGCCGATATGTATGATAACGAAAATCCGCTGATTGTAGTAGGCACCACTTCCATGCGTACGATTGAAAGTTTATATTATATCGGCAGAAAATTGCACTTCAATCCTGATCTGTGTCCGCATGAGCTGACGGTTTCGCAATGGGAGCCATATGAGGAAAACGAAAGCGAAAGCATATCGCCCAAACAAGCCCTCAAAAATATTTTGGATTATCTCGATCGCTCACATACCGATCAATTGATCTCGGCAACACAGATAATTATTGTTCCCGGTTACACGTTTCATTTTGCAGAGGGGTTGATCACAAATTTTCATCAACCGCAAAGTACGCTTTTGCTTTTGATTGCCGCTTTTGTGGGCAATGGGTGGAGAAATATTTACGAGTATGCTTTAACTCACAATTTTCGGTTTTTGAGTTATGGCGACAGTTCTTTATTGTTTTCTTCGGATTCCAATCTAAAAAACGGTTAAGAACAAACGAACCGGCCGATTTTTTTCGTATACTTGCAAACCGAAAAGGGGAATGTATTAAAACAATAAGAGCTCTATCGCTAAAAAGGTCGTTAAAATAGTTGGCTACATTATTGCAGCGATTATTTGTCTGAATATCCTGCTTTTTTTGACTTTCAGCATACCTGCAGTGCAGAAAGGAGCTGCCGATTTTGCATTGGGAAAGCTTCAACCTGTCATCAAAACTAAGGTCTCTCTCGGTAAAATACGCATCAAACTTTTTAACCGTGTGGAGTTGGGGAATATTTATTTGGAGGATCAAAACCAAGATACTTTATTGTATGCCGAGAGTTTGACAGTACGGGCTAATTTTTTGGATTTGTTGCACAACGAGTTGGGTATGCAATTGATAGATCTGAAAAATTTTGTTTCAAAGGTCTATCGGGAAACCCCTTCATCGCCATATAATTTTCAGTTTCTTGCTGATGCTTTTAAAAGCGATAAGCCAAAAGAACCTAAGCCAAGCACTTTTCGTATTTATTTTCAGGATGTAAGACTAAGAAACGGTACGTTGAGTTATGAAATATTGTCGGCTCCGGAAACACCCGGCAGGTTTAATGCCAATCATATTCGTGTGAAAAATCTGAATGCGAGGATAGCTGCCCCTTCTATCGATGCAAAAAAGCTTCGTGTGAATGTGCGCAGCCTGGAATTTGAAGAACATTGCGGATTGGCTGTAAATCGTTTGCAAGGGAAGGTGCAATCTAAAGACAGCGAATTTCGGGCCGACCGAATAAATATTGTTTTAAATAATTCGGATCTAGAGATTTCTAAAGCCAGATTTGATACAGATACGAAAGAATTTGCCGCCAAACTAAAAAGCAAATTAATTGATCCTAAAGATATAACCCTTTTTACACCCTGTGTATCGCATCTTACCAAATCGTTTACTCTTGAAACTGAAGCAGAAGGGCAGTTGCCATCCATAAATGTTAAAAAGCTGATTACAACCTATGGCGATAAAACAGATGTTGATATAAGCGGATCGATTGCCGATTATACTCATTATAATACCGCAGATATGAATGCGGATATCCGAAAATTTAAATTTGCAACGGAAGATCTTGAAGAATTTATCCGTATCGGGATGCCCCAATATGTGATGCCGCAACAATTGCGAGCAACAGGAAACATGGATGTACATCTTACGGCGAAGGGTAAATTGAGTAGATTCACGTACGAGGGTATTGTTTTTACAGATCAGGGGAATGTGGTTTTATCGGGTGTAGGCGGAGGGGATAAAGATTTTAGGAATTTTCTATTCGAAGGAGCTGTCACTTCTAATGACATTTTGTTGGCTAACATTATTGGAGAAAAGCCGGGAATAAATCATGTTTCTTTAAAGGCAAATGCGCGTGTAGAGAAAAAAGAGGGCTTTCCTGTTTTGGTAGCAGCCGATAGTGCAAAAACATCTTTTTTGTTTAAAGAATATCGGTATGAGAATGTAAAGTTCGACGGAATATATGTCGATAAAAGAATAAGCGCAAAGGTGTTTACCGATACCGAACAAAATAAATGCGATCTTGCTGTTGATTTTAGCTTTGGCAATGAAAAGGAAATTGGTATCGCCGGCACCATCGGGAAATTGTACCTGTTACCTTTTTTTACCCGAAAGAATTGGGAGAATCCTTATCTTTCGACAGATATCGACGGACATTTAACCGGATTGACGATGGACGATTTGGTGGGAGCGGTCACGATTGACAATCTGTCGTTATACGATGATAATTTTATTTACAATCCCGGCTCTATT
>JAAZMQ010000007.1 GCA_012798745.1 Bacteroidales bacterium | reverse complement strand
TGGTTTTCCCCGCATCGGGGTGACTGATAATAGCAAATGTTCGTCTGCGTTGTATTTCTTTTTGTAATGTCATAAATGATTCTCTCTTGTCTCTTTGCTTTTGCTTTTTATGTTAAGGGTTAATGATCAATTTTTTCATGCATCTTTCCAATGCCTCTTCCCAATGGGGAATAACAACATGAAATGTGGACTCTATTTTCGATTTATCCAACACACTATATCGCGGCCTTTCGGCTTGTACCGGGTACTCTTCCGTTTTTATCGGATTGATTTTGCATGTATCGATACGTGCGAGTTCCTTAATTTTTCTGGCAAAACCATACCATGTTGTTTCGCCTTGATTAGAAAAATGATAGATTCCCTTTTTCCATTCGCTTTCTTCGGCATCTTCCAGTATAACCATGATCATTTCTGCCAGATCGGCGGCATATGTAGGAGATCCTTGCTGATCGGAAACAACGTTGATTTCCTCTTTTTCGTTCATCAGTTTCAGCATGGTTTTCACAAAATTTGTACCAAATTCGGAATATAGCCACGAGGTACGGATGATGATGAAATCGGGTTGAATTTCCTGTATGGCTTCTTCTCCTTTTAGTTTCGATTTGCCGTACACCGATAGGGGGTTGGGTATCGCCTCTTCGGTGTAAGGGGTAGTTGATTTTCCATCAAAAACATAATCGGTAGAAATATGAACGAGGCGGCACCCGAATTCTTTTGCTGCTTTAGCCAGGTTCTCGACACCGGTATAGTTGATGAGATAGGCTTGTTCGGGTTCGCTCTCTGCTTTGTCTACTGCCGTATAGGCGGCACAATTGACAATGTATTCTATCGTGTTATGTTCGATAAATTCTTTCACTTGAGGTAAAGATGCGATATCCAATTCAGCAACATCGGTATAAATAAAATGAAAGGCATTATTCGCGCGTTTTTGCAACTCACGAAGAGCATTGCCTAATTGTCCGTTTGCACCGGTTACCAATACATTTTTTTGAATCAGCCCATAATAGAATTCCTGTTTATGGGTAACGGTTTCCGTTCCGCCCAACTGTTTGGTTGTTCCTGTATAAATTGCCATATCTGTAAGTTTAGAATAGGGAAAGCATGTTAGGTTTCTTCTTGATCAATTATCTTGTCTCTTCTGTTTGCCACATATACAGCAAATATTCTGCGATATGCTCTTGTTTATTGGGTTTGTAGAACATCTTTAATCTATCTTTCCTGACGATTACACTTTTTGGTGATCTTTCAAAGATTCTATTCACTGCATATAATTGATCTAAAAAGTGTATTTTTGTGCAAAATTACAAATTTATGCTCAGGTTTCATACCATAGAAACAGGATATTTTCTTGCCGACGGGGGTGCGATGTTTGGGCCAATACCTAAAAAATACTGGTCGCGACGTTATCCTTGCGATAAAAACAATATGTGCGAGATGGCCATGAGAATCCTTTTTGTTGAAACAGACGACAGAAATATCCTGGTCGATACCGGTGCCGGTGATAAACAACTCGATCGCCTGAAATTTTATCAACCTCACAAATTAGTTGACTTGCGCGCAGAAATTGGACGATTTGGTTATACTCCTGATGACATCACTGATGTTATTCTTACTCATCTACACTTTGATCATTGCGGTGGGGGTACGGTCAGAAATCTTCAAGAAGAAATTGTACCTACTTTTCCCAATGCGACTTATTGGTTGAGCCGGTTGCAATGGGAAAATTATCGTCATCCGTGCCTCTACGAGAAAGATTCTTTTTTTTCCGAAAATATTGAACCGGTTTTTGAAGCAGGACAATTGAAGCTGATTGATGAGGATTTTGAGTTGTTTCCGGGATTTGATCTCCGGCTGTTTAATGGGCATACACCGGGGCAGATTGTTGTAATTGTTAATACGGAATCGGGCAAATTGATTTTTCCGGGCGATGTGATACCTTCACGTGCACACATGTCCTTGGGTTGGTTGTCCGCTTTCGATAATCATGCTGCGTTGGCGATGGATGAGAAAAAGCGGCTCTTAGACGAAACTGCCGGTTCATCTTGCGTTTTTATTTTTTGTCACGATGCTTTTACACCTTCTTTCAAAACTTCCGAATAATGATTTGTGAGGTTGCGATAAAGATTGGGGTATGGAATTGATGTGAGGAAAGATGTTTTGGTATGGTTTTTGCTATTTATACTCAGCTTTATATATAAATTGGCATTGTTTTTGTATTTATAGAGTACACTAATTAAATAAAAAATTATATATTTGTAGTCGTATGCTACAAAGGAGGAATAAAAATATATGGATAACAATTTTTCACAACGAGTTAGGGATATCATGGCTTACAGCCGTGAAGAAGCCGGAAGACTCCAAAATAATTATATAGGTCCTGAACATCTGATGCTTGGTATACTTCGCGATGGTGCAGGGCTGGCAGTTCAAGTGCTCCAAGATTTCGACATTGATCTGAGAGCATTAAAAGAAAGCATTGATTCACAGATTCGTCATGTGCAGGAGCCATATGAGGGAAGCGGAGGTGAATTGGTGATCAATAAGAATACCGAAAAGGTTCTCAAGATGAGTATTTTGGAAGCGCGTCTTATGAGAAGCACTGAAACCGATTCGGAACATATCCTGCTTGCGTTGCTTAAAGATAAGAATACCATTATCAACGATATTCTTACGCAATTTCAGATGGATTATTCGAGTGCGTTTTCTTATATAAAGAGTATTTATGATGTTCGCAAAGAGGATGGTGAATTGAATTTACCTTCAATGGGGCCTAATTTTACCGATGACGATGATGATGATATGCAAGGTAGATCATCTTTTGGCGGTCAAGGTGGTTCGCAGACCAAATCGTCGTCGGATACACCGGTTTTGGACAATTTCGGTACGGATATTACGCGTGCTGCGATGGAAAACCGGCTTGATCCGGTGGTTGGTCGCGATAAGGAAATTGAACGTATTGCTCAGATATTGAGCCGGCGCAAGAAAAATAATCCTGTGCTGATTGGTGATCCCGGTGTGGGAAAATCGGCCATTGTGGATGGTTTGGCATTGCGTATCGTACAAAAGAAAGTTTCACGCGCATTATTCGATAAACGAATTATTTCGCTCGATATGGCGTCCATCGTTGCCGGGACCAAATACCGCGGTCAGTTTGAGGAACGTATTAAGGCCATTTTGAACGAGCTCTCTAAAAATCCGAACATCATTTTGTTCATTGATGAAGTTCACACTATTGTTGGTGCCGGGGGTGCAACCGGATCGCTGGATGCAGCCAACATGTTGAAACCTGCATTAGCACGGGGAGAAATTCAATGTATTGGGGCAACGACGTTGGACGAGTATCGTAAAAATATTGAAAAAGATGGCGCTTTGGAACGTCGTTTCCAAAAAGTAATTGTGGATCCGACTACTCCGGAAGAAACTTTGCAGATTCTGAAAAACATCAAGGAACGGTATGAAGAGCACCATAATGTGCGTTATACCGATAAGGCGTTGGAGGCTTGTGTGAAATTGACAGATAGATACGTGAGTGATCGAACTTTTCCCGATAAGGCTATTGATGCTTTGGATGAAGCCGGCGCAAGAGTTCATATTTCCAACATCGTGATACCGAAAGTTATCGAGCAATTGGAGGCTGAACTTAAGGAAGTGGAAGAGCAGAAAACCGCAGCAGTGAAAGCTCAGAAATATGAGTTGGCGGCCAGTTACCGCGATAAACAGCGTCAGTTGTTGTTGGCTTTGGAAGCTGAGGAAGAACGTTGGCAGAAAGAAATCAAGGAAAAACCCGAAATAGTGGATGAGGACAAGGTTGCCGAAGTAGTTGCTATGATATCGGGTGTGCCGGTTCAACGTATTGCTCAGGCCGAAGGGGAACGATTGATCGAAATGAAAGATATACTGAAAAATCAGGTGATTGGTCAGGATGAAGCTGTTGAAAAAGTAGTAAAAGCAATCCAACGTAATAGGGTGGGGTTGAAAGATCCCAACAAACCTATTGGAAGCTTCATGTTCCTTGGTCCTACAGGAGTGGGGAAGACACACCTTGCCAAGAAACTTGCTGAATATCTGTTTGATTCACCCGAGAACCTGATTCGTATCGACATGAGCGAATACATGGAAAAATTCAATGTGTCGCGGCTGGTAGGTGCGCCTCCGGGATATGTGGGTTATGAAGAAGGTGGCCAGTTAACAGAGAAAGTTCGCCGTCGTCCCTATTCGGTAGTGCTGTTGGATGAGATTGAAAAAGCCCATCCCGATGTGTTCAACATTTTGTTACAGATACTTGACGAGGGACATATTACCGATAGTCTTGGGCGCAGGATCGATTTTAAGAACACCATCATTATCATGACTTCGAATATTGGTACTCGGCAGTTGAAAGATTTCGGACGAGGAATCGGATTTAGAGCCGCGGGAGGTGATGTTCCCGATCCGGAATATTCACGAAGCATTATTCAAAAAGCGTTGAATAAAGCGTTTGCCCCTGAATTTTTGAATCGTGTTGACGATATTATCATGTTTGATCAGTTAAGTAAAGAGTCTCTTTACAAGATTATTGATCTTGAACTGGACGGCTTATACAAACGTGTTAAAGAGCTGGGTTATAACGTTGTTATTACCGATGCTACTAAAGAATTTATTGCAGATAAGGGTTATGATGTGCAGTTTGGTGCTCGTCCGTTGAAACGGGCTATTCAAAAATATATCGAAGATGAGATGGCCGAAATGATCATTCGGACAGGTATCAAGGAAGGTGAAACTGTTGTGGTTGATTTCGATAATGAAACGCAGCGTATCACTATGAATGTGGTCGAAAAGGTAGAATAATACTTATTTAATTGTTTTAGAACAAAGCGTTTAACGAAAAGGATTTCGTTGAGCGCTTTTTTTTTCGTATTTTTGCTCCCGTTTATTCAAAATGGGTTATTATCGATGGAGTTTTTACGTATAGAACCAAGCGATACGTTGCGATGGAACGAGATGTGGAAATTGTATGAGGAAAGTTTTCCTTTATCCGAACGCCGAAGGGAAGAAGATCATATCCGGGCATGCGCCGATCCGTTTTTCTTTCCTTTGTCGGTATGGGAAGAGGGGCAGCTTATAGGGATTATCTTTTATTGGGAGTGGGATTCTTATCGCTATCCGGAATATTTAGCTGTGAATCCTCGGTTACGAGGTCAGGGTTATGGATCGACAATATTGCGTTACTTGTGCGATTCTGCTCATACACTCATATTAGAAATTGATCCGCTGATAGACGAATTGTCGGTAAGACGATTGCAGTTTTACGAGCGTGCCGGCTTCACGCTTACCCCTTATCGGTTTGTTCATCTGCCTTACCGCCTGGGGATCACGCCTAAAGAACTTCTTATTCTTAGTTATCCTAACATGATAGACAAGCAGCAATATAACGATTTTTTGAAATTCATGAATGAACGGGTTATTCGCTACTGCGAAGGTTATCTGTTTCAAGACAATCTTAAACACACCGATTAGAAAATTTTAAGCGAAAAAGGGAATTATACGAGATTCTTTGCTTATTTAACTTAATAAACTATATTTGTTTTGAATTTTCAGTTACATTCGCCTCTGAAAAAGAACGCATAAAATGAATTCTGCTTCGGATATACGAAACTTCAACAACCTATTTAATGAATATTATTCACGCTTTGTTCGTTTTGCAATGGGGTATCTGAAAAATCAGCCTGTTGCTGAAGATTTCGTGTCGGAAGCATTCACTCTTTACTGGGAAAACAGAGAAAACCTTTTGCCGGATACCAATGCGCCGGCTTATATTTTGACCATTGTAAAAAACAAATGCATTAACCATTTGCATCATGAAAAAATTCGCTTGAAAGCAGAAAGGGAAATGACCGATCAAGCAGAATGGGTTTTGAATACTCGTTTGGCCACTCTGGAAGCTTGCGATCCGGAATACCTTTTTTCGGACGAAATGCGTGAAATTGTCCGTAAAACGGTAGATAAATTACCATCGAAAACGCGTCGGATTTTTATCTTAAATCGTTATCACGGTTTTCCTTATAAGGATATTGCTCAAAAGATGAGTCTTAGCCCTAAGACGGTTGAGTATCATATTTCCAAAGCCCTTAAATGTTTGCGCATTTCTTTAAGGGACTTTATTTTTCTTTTAGCAGTTTTCTTTTTATTTTGATTAAAAGTTCACTTTTCTTTTAGGGATATCCCTCCCTCGTTTGTTATACATATACAAGGGATGAAATTTTCACGCATGAACAAAGAACTATTATGTCGTTTTTTTGAAGGAACTGCTACCTTAGAGGAAGAGCAGCAGGTTAGGCAGTGGGTTGAAGAATCGGAGGATAACCGAGCATTGTTTATGCGTGAAAGGAAAATCTACGATGCGCTTCTTTTGGTATCTTCACAATCTTCATTAGAAAACAAGAAAGAGGTTGGCACGTCTTTATGGATGGTTAGTACGGCTGTAGCTGTATTTTTATTGCTCTTGGTCAGCGGATTGTACTGGATGCGTATCAGAGATGAAAGGAATTTTGCGGCACAATATCATACACTTCAAGTTCCTGCGGGTCAGCGCATGAAACTGATTCTTGCAGACAATACCAATGTATGGTTGAATGCCAATACCGTCTTCAGGTATCCTTCCACATTCTCAAAAAAAGATAGAACGGTGTATTTAGAGGGTGAAGCCTATTTTGAAGTAAGCAAAAATAAGGAAAAACCTTTTAT
>JAAZMQ010000373.1 GCA_012798745.1 Bacteroidales bacterium | reverse complement strand
CTCCGTCCTTTTTCCAATATGCCAACAAATTATCGTGGAAATACTGAACGGAATAAAGATCATCGTAACCAAGCATGATATAGTCTTCCACAAAACGGGAAGAAACGTTTCCCAAATCGTTGCTGTACGCCAAAACAGTCATTCCCTTCGTCATGTCGGAAGATAAAAAATCCGGTGCTGTTGCGGAAATCCTTCCTTGAGTCAAAAAATCTTTTTTCGTCTCCCAATAATTGCCAAAATTCATAACAGACGAAGATTCCGATCTCCCCGTCATATAAAAATATCCCCAATCGATACGCAAATCGTCCCCTTTTTTCCGCAATATGGGTTGTTCTATAGTGCCGGTTTTCAGATGAATCTGCCCGTTTTTTTCGATTCTTTCAAAATTCACCGCCTGATCGTCTGTATTCACGGCCCACTGAGGCGTCGTTTCAAAATAGATCTGCACGCTATGAGAATTATTATCATCAGATCTTACGCGATAAGTAACATAATTGACGGGGCGAGACATTAAATCCAAATCGTCCAAAAACAAAGGGGCGGAAAAAATCAATTCCAATTCGACAGGGCCGCATTCAAAAGTATAAAACGTTTGGGTCGGCAATACACTTGCCGACTTTTGAACAGCTGCTGTAACGAACGACTCTTTTTGTGTCTCTTTTTCAAATAAACCAAAATCCACATAACCACCCCCTGTTCGATTATGACAATGGGCAGCAATTACATTTTTACCTTTTTTGAGTGTAGTTTTCACTTCATCGGGAAGTTCCAAAAGCACGTTGTATTTCCATGAATATCCTGTATCGACAACTTTTTTACCATTAATATACAATTCAAAGATATCGTCATGCGAATAGTTGAGATAAACCGATTTGTCCTTCAAATCTTCCTCAAGATTAAAAATCCTCCTCACCCAGATATCCGAAGTTTCCCAAAGGGTCGACAAATTTGGCTCGTTTTTTGTCCCGAAGGCGGCTTGCCCCTTCTTCCAGGTTGTATCGTCAAATTCAAGTGCTGTCCAATTTTCCGATACGGGTTCATTAAAAGTATAAACAGCTTCCCATTTTTCTTGAGCAGAAGTAGGAATAAGAGGTATCAGCGGCAGATTTTCGGTACCCAAAAACCGATATGTTTTTCCGTCCACCCTGATGGCTCCTATAAATCCAAATTCTTTTCCTGTCCAATGTCTTACCGGATCATCATACAAATTATCGGTAAAAGACCATGCACTAAAATACGGATCTACTGTCACCAACGGATATGCCGGTGCCCGAAGGGAAGTAGATAAATCAATCGATTGTATAGCAAAAGCCTTCTTATCATCAGAGAAAATCGTGATTGATACACAAATAATTAAAAATAAAAAATATGATCTTGCTTTTGTCATCAAAAAAATATTTAGTCGAACCTTAAAAAGTCCATTTTTCTTTTAATTGGAAGTTTATTCCGACCTGATTCGAGCCAAGTTGTATTTTCAGGGAAAAGGACATCTGTTCCAAAAAGACTAAAAAGACGACCTCCATTTGTCTCTCATTCTCTTGAAGTTGAATCCGACTGCTGCAAGCATTACATTGATCTTACCCCCTATTATTCCTCTACAATAATTCCTACAAAGACAATGATCTTCATCGAACGCCCGACAACCGACTCGATTCCCGCACGCTTGCGAATGCAGTGTCGGGGAATTTGACCTGTCAGGTGTTCTGCGTGTTCAATAGTTTTATCCAAGGTATACCCCGTCAAATTCATTCCTGAAACTCAATACTCCTGTAATCACTCTCATAGCAGTACGTGTTACTTTGTTGCCAAACTTGTACTGTTTATAATCTTTTCTTTTACTGATGCACTGTACATCGACTTCATGAAAAGAATAAATCTTATTCTTATCTGTCTTCTTCTGAGCTAATACCCACTAATACAATACAAATTCAATTCGTCTTGATAAGCAAATGTCCTATCACCGGTTTTTCTCTTTATCCCGTAACAATCCTCCGGCTATCGTTTTTACTTTTTGTTGGCTTTCCCGGCTTTACTCTTGTTGCGAGGACGGTTTCGGAAACGTTGATCGCAGGAAAGATTTTTTAATGTCCATCTGTAACATCGATGTAAAACCAATCTGCTCCCTGTGGCGATATCATCCATCAATATCTCTTTGAAACGTTTGCATATCCGCTGGTTTGAAATACTTCCTATCGTTCTCTAAGCACTGTGTTTGATCTTGCAGAGTATTACCAAATCATCGGCACAGCGGATAATTTGATGTCACTGTCTCTCAAGATCCCATTCTAATTCATTGAGAAGCACAGTCCCAAGTAGTGGACTGAGCAAGGCCTGCCCCGGAATACCCCTCTCGAGTTTCCTCGAAGTACTCTCCCAGTATAACTCCTGTATCGAAATATTCGTGGCCAAACGATGTCGTCCTGCTGTCCTTTATAGATCGGAATAATACTTCGATCAGTTTGCTACATTGTACTTAGTTAAAAAACGTTCCGGGTCCATATTCATCGCATGAATATATTCCGCATTAATGTACTGTCGATATTTTCGAAGTGCCCGATTTGCCGACCGCTTGAGTCTGAGCCTGTAGAGCTGTGGTCGCAGAACCGAGACCCGTAGATATACGACATTTTGTGCAATGCTTTGCTGGATTTATCTGTCTACTGCTGTACGAATACCCAACTGACACTGTTTTCTCATGTTCGTGAGACCTCTTGTGGTAAGGCAATTAACCTTCATCTCATCTCCAAAGTACATATACACACACTCCGGTGTCTGTATAACATTCGAACTTCGACTTGTTTTGCAGTCTCATCCCACTGATTATGCCTGATGCAGTTTGTATTCCTCGGGGCAGGTTTTGCCATAGGCTCCTTTCAAATTCCAACTCGCTCTGGTCACCTTTGACATTAGCCAATGGTTAGTGGCATCTATAAACCCTTACCTTATGTGGACTTCCCCCTCCAAGTTAATCATCCATGCACAGCACACAATTATAAGGGGAATCGTAAAAAAACGGTTCCCCTTATAATTATTAAGCCCCAATTCTACCATTCTATTGCTTGATCTTTGTCAGGAATTCGCGTATTAATCTGCTCCATAATCAATAATCCTCCAAAGGATATGCAATGGTTTTTATCAGGAACAATTGTATAATCATTTAAAAGTAACACCCAACCAAGAACTTGAGCGAAGATCTTTGCATTGTGAAAGCAGTTCAACTGTTCCTTCATTAACATCAGAATAATCGCTTAATCCAACTGCAAAACGAATGCCAGAATTGTTAAAATTAGTTAATCTTGATTTAGGTATAGTAACATCCAATTTATACCCTGATTCGGTAGAAGTAGTAATAACTGCTATTCCATCAGCAGAAGAAGTAACCCATCTTCCCTTTTGTCCGTCCCAGCGTGAAACATCACCATTGGAGGAAACCCATATTTTTGAAATACCTTCATCGACATCCAATAAAGAAAGATTGGCAGCATCTATATAAAAATAAACGCCATCTCCTATCTGTGTTCCCGGTTCTGCCTCAATCGGTGTCAGATCCGTTACATCTGCACTGATATAGAGATTGGAAGCATCAACCCCAAGTCCTACTCTAACATTTGAAGCCGATAAACCTCCCACAAAAATAGGATACTCCACAATTTCGCTGCCACTTATCTCTAAATCATCGATTAAATACCCCTTAATACACCAAAGAGCATATGCTTCGAAATCAGGATAATTAGCTGATGTAATAGCAACGATTGTTTTTTCATCAAACTGCATTAAAGAGTTGTTAATTGCATTTACCTTGTCGGGAAAAAGAAACGGACGTGTAGCCTTGGTAAAATCTTTTGCACTTTCGTCACTAACCACCACTTCCACTGTCTGGGTATTGTATTTTCTGTTCTCGTTCGTATCATATGAGAGCAGAGATACATCCGGGGATACAGTTAAAAGAGTCGGCATAGTAAGTTTCTTGCTTTCAGGACGTAATTCGTAAAACGCATAGTATCTGTCCGGAGTGTCTCCGTTTATTGAGTATGGCCATGCATTACTGATTGCTGTTTTTGCAATATAAGGCTTAAATGTCACGGTTTTATCGTCAGCAAACGCAAGAACAATCTCATCCTTCAAAATTTGAGCCGAAGGACCTATGTTATTTTTATGAATTCTGGAAACGACGGTTTTTGCCCCTGCCCATCTTTCATCTTGCCCATCGGGACCAATCTCTTGAATGAATCCCGTCCAAGTATATCCGCCATCATTCGATTCAATCATGTCGATCCTCTGTTCCTTTATTTCTGGAGACAACTCGGTAGAGTTTATCATTTCTAAGGTAATCGGCATGTTACCATTCGTAAAGTACAACTGTAATGAACCATCAGGAAGTTGCAGAAGCTCAGGATGCTGACACCCCAGATTGGTATAAACCACCTGTCCCGGTTCAACAATAGTTCCACCGCTTATATGTTTAACAAGAATTGATGCCGGATATTCTATATAAACCGTATCTTGATCAGCTGTCTCTATAGGATACATATAGTAATATTGAACACTACATGCCGCGATTAAATCTCCGTTTTCAAGTTGAATTATATCCGGTTGAGTCATCAAATCCTCGAAAATTATTTCATACTCTAAATGTTTCCCATAATGAGAAGATTTTTTAAATAATACTTCAGGTCGACTCCAGCTTTCTCCGTTATCCTCGCTTCGAATCAGATATATTGAACCCTCGTCTTCATAGACTGTTATCATCGATGTATCTGAAATACGCAACATTTTGGGTGAATTCCCGGAAACCGACAATTGATTCAACGTACTATAATCCCACGCAAGCCGTACACCACTTGTTGGCGTCATTTTGATAGGTTGGTACGTTTTTTCATCAATCGAGTTTTCAACCTCTTCATCTTTATGACATGCTGAAAGCAACGTGATTGTTCCACAGATGATAATGATGCAAAATATAATGTTTTGAAGTTTTACTGTACTCATATCTTAGAATTTGTTTAAATATTACTTAATCATTAGGCGTTTTGCAAAGACGAACATCCGCTATGTAAATAACTATTTCGTTGTTGGGATCATATTTCCATGTTACTCCATCTTCATGTCCGATATTAAATACATAGACCCTGTTTCGCTTATTTGAATTGTCTCCTCCATCATTATTGCTCATATTGACAGTGTATTCACGCCATGATTTTTGGATCTCTTCATCTGTCATGGAGGGATGACGACCCGGATCCCAGACCTCTTGCCCGTAATCGCTATTTCCACTGAAACCCCACAAACGATTCATCGGACGAATCCAAGGAGCCCTAAACACATGATGATTATTACCTCCAATGTTACTAACCAATGACTTATCGCAACCAATAAACATCTTGAATTTCAGATAGGGGTAACGACGGTTGTCAAACCGCCATTCTCTGGGAAGAGCAAAAAAGAATGAAGCTCTGTCTCCAACAATTACGCAACGGTAGATATTTTTACCGTCTTTTTGAATTAATTGATCCAAACGGAGATCAATTGATTGCCCATTTACAATATCGTTTTTAGAATCAAATTTGGAAACATCTTTTAGCCCGGGACGGGGTAAAAAGTCCCCCGAATACGATACATTCATATCCCACCGGACGTCTTGCACACGTCCATGTGCATAAAATTGAGGTTCGATAAATACACGGTCAGGAAAGAATGAGTGTGGGCGATCGTAGTCAAGAAGTTCAACAATTCCAGATTCAATATAAGGAGCCAGAAATTTATCAAATTCAAGCCCCAACGATTTAGGAATATACTTTATGTGTTTTATCTGTCCTGCATCTAGCAAATCTTTCAACGTTTGTAAACTTTCAGGCGTCTTGATGAGTGCCGGTTTATCTACAGGCATCATAAATTCCTGCCACTTTCCACCTCCTACTATACTACGCATGTCGTTTTTCGCATAAGTAAGTGTTTCCAGAATCCCTTCCAGACCTCTTCCTGTAAGATCAAGCGATGTTATGTTCGGAAAATAGAACAGATCGGCAAAGGTGGTCATGTTCATCGGATAGGTTATTGATGTAACATTTTCTACATTTTCGGTGGTGAATTCTGTAACTCCATTTGCTCTCAAAATTTTTAGTTCTTGAGGAATAAACGGTTGATCCTTGGTGGGCATCTTAACAAGAAACGGTTTTTCCACTTCAATGGTATCAAGCAATTTTCTCCCGTCATCAAGAAGTGGCAACAATCGGTATTTCATGTTGAAAACAACCTCCTCACCGGCAGGTAAATTCCCACTGTAAATACGAGGATTTTTTCCACAGCTACCGGTAATGGTATCTCCCTCCTGATTTTCAAATTCATAAGTAAGACCATGATATTCCATCAAGAGAGTATGTAAACTCGTGGGCCACTCCATTACCAATGCGTTCGGAGCAACAGAGGTTACCGGATCCAAAATCCCTTCTTTCAGAACCTTCACGTCAGCCGAAGTATAAGGAACAAGCGCTATTTCCTGAGGAATTGAGCGATTGCCGAATTTATCTTCAGTATAAATTTTAAATCGATATATACGCGGCTCTGTTAATTCCGTAATGTTTACATAAGAACAGAGGCTGTCTATAATGATTACTTTTTCTGAAGGCGTATTTTCGTCATAAACAACAACGGTTTTTATCGCAGAGCCTTTATCGAATTTACCGGACGGTATACGGCCATCTTTCCTCAAGTCAATTTCTGCTCGCTCATAACCGAGTGTTGCATAACATGTATCGAAAGTAGGTGCATATATAGTTTCACCTTTTGCATACTCTTTTACATTGTCGTATATATCATCACATGAATACATCATTACCATCATTAAAAGAATTAAAATGGTAGATTTAGAATGTTTAAATTTAAAGATGCTTGTCATATTATGGTTTGCTTTCATTTTTATCGTGATTTTGTTCATTATTATAACCTTCAACTTTACGACCATACAACGTGATTTCAGATAAACAATTAGCTCCAAGAGATTGATAATCATTATTAAATCCAGTTAATGCCTCATAACGAAACCAACGAGTCGGTTTTGTAAATTTGGGATCATCGGGATACATATACGCCATATCTCCTTGTCTTCCCAGAATCCGATATTGACGGTCGGGCAGACCTAGCGGAAAAGTAATTCTATGGGTCCTGATTGAATCCCATCGTTGGGTCTCATCATCCCATCTCCACATTCTATATGTGCCAACATTCTCATCGCGATAATAATCCTCTCTGCCACTATATTCTGTCGCGCCCGAATGCCTGTAACGTTGATGCGTAACGATACGGCTCAGCTCATAGTAATCGCCCAAGTCGATTATATAATTCCAGGGCATGTTCCCGTCTCTTGGCTCACCGGTACGACCTCTCGAATAGGTGTGAACAAAATTTGGGAAGGTCCCGTCACTGATAATATCATCTATTGCCATATAGTCACGTCCCTCCAATCCATTGAAAAACCCCATCGGAACTCCGGTATTTATACGGTTTCCCCATCGATCTACTATCGTTGAATCGTTGGTATCGGGTATCTGCCATGAATCTTTTGGTATCAGCCAATCTTCCTTTAAATTGATCTTTCCCAATTGAATATTCCCACTCGAGTTCCCGTATTCATCATCTATCCGTACAGTAACACTGACCTCTGTATCTCCTGTAAATCCAGGATCCCTTATTAATTTTATCTCCTCTGCTTCACGAGACGTATATACCAAATGGACTTCGTTCTTTTGTCCTTCTTTAGTTTGATAAACATAATCGATAAAAACATGAACGGTCTGCCTAAGCCCATTATCCCAATTGACGAAAAATGAAAAGAATCCGGGAATACAATATATGGATTCTGCCACTTGTTTTACATTTGGCTGGAGAGGATTAATTGTTACGGAGATTTTCTCCGATTCATTTCCGGCTCTATCTACAGCGAAAAGTTCAACAATACAGGGTTTGTCGCTATCAAAACCGCTAATGTCGATCGAATTGCTGAGATACGATGTTGAGAACCTTCTCTGTTCCCCATTTTTTATAGTATAAGTAACATCAATGGTAAGCACATCCGGATCTTCAGGTTGTTTGAAATAAATACGTGCTCCACCATACGTTGGTTTATAATAGAGATATTGAGGAGAGTTAGGAGGAATTTTATCATCATATTGCAATTTAAAGCGTTCACTCTCTTCACAAGCAATTATGAAGAATATAATAAACAAAATGTTTACATATTT
>JAAZMQ010000078.1 GCA_012798745.1 Bacteroidales bacterium | reverse complement strand
TTCCGGAAGAAATTCCTCTAACGAGTTTCAGTATCGTTTTTGCGCGAATGAAAGGCGATTTTAACAAGTACATTGAAGGAGCATCCCAAATTCCTTTGTTAAAAGAGAACGACAATGTTCTTATTCTCGAAAGCTGTACTCATCAGATAAGCTGCGACGACATCGGCCGGGTGAGAATTCCAAAATTATTACAGCAATTCACAGGGAAAAAATTAAATTTCACCTTTGTATCGGGATTATCGGAAATGCCCGAAGAAACGCAAAACTTTGCCCTCGTCATTCAATGTGGCGGCTGCATGGTTACCCGAAAACAATTGCTTAACCGAATACAATCTTTCATCAACAAAGGCATTCCCGTAACCAATTACGGTATGACGCTGGCCTACGTTAACGGGATTTTCGAAAGAGCCATAAAACCTTTTATGAAAAACAAAGCAGAGCTTCTTTCAAAAGAACAATAACCATGTCTCTCGACTTCATTTTACAGCAACCCACGCTATCGAAAAACGATTTGATTTTTCTTCTCCAAACAAAAGGAGAAGAAGAACGAATATTGTTCGACTTTTCGGGGAAAATCAAACAGCAACATGTCGGGAATACCGTATATCTGAGAGGGCTCATCGAATATTCGAATAACTGTCGGAAAAACTGTTATTATTGCGGCATTCGTCGCTCAAACAACTCGCTCCACCGCTACTGCCTTACCGAAGAAGAAGTCTTGCAAACGGTACAATTTGCCTATCATCATGGCTACGGATCCATTGCCATTCAATCGGGCGAACTTTCATCAAAAACCTTTATCAATCAAATCGATCGGATTCTCAAGGAAAGCAAACGACTGACCAACGGAGAAATTGGTATCACACTCTCGTGCGGCGAACAGTCGGAAGAAACATACCGACGATGGTTAGAAAGTGGTGCCGACCGCTACCTGCTGCGCATCGAAACATCATCTGAAGAATTGTATCGTAAACTGCACCCTCAAGACAAATTGCACCAATTCACAAACCGGCTGAATGCCTTGGAAGCACTAAAAAAAACAGGATATCAGGTAGGAACCGGCGTAATGATCGGTTTACCCTTTCAAACTGCGGAACATTTGGCCGACGATCTTCTCTTCATGAAAACATTCGATATCGATATGTGCGGTATGGGACCCTACATAGAACATCGAAATACACCACTTTATACATACAAAGATCAACTTCTTCCCCTTAAAGAACGATTAAATTTAAGCTTTAAAATGATAGCTCTTTTACGTATTATAATGAACAATATCAATATCGCAGCCACTACTGCTTTGCAGGCCATTGAAAAAGACGCCCGTGAAAGAGCCATCCAAATCGGCGCCAATGTTTTGATGCCAAATATCACACCCGGCCAATACCAAGACAACTACTTCCTCTACGAAAACAAACCTCTCTCAAACAGCCGTCCTGAAGACGAATTAAACTATCTGGAACACCAACTAAAAGCCATTAACCATGAGATTGGCTATTTTCGGCAAGGAAATTCATTAAACTTTAATTTAAAAAAATCCTTCTCCCTAAATCAAAAATAATCCTTACCTTTGCCCAACATTTCAAAAAGATTTCAAAAGCCATTAATTCATGATCGAACATGAAGGCATTATTGAGCACATAGACGGAAACCACATCAAGGTACGCATTCTGCAGCAATCGGCATGCAGTGCCTGCCACGCCAAAAAATATTGTACTGCAGCAGATTCAAGTGAAAAAACCGTTAACGTCATCGATTATTCCGGCCGGTTCAAAGTTAATGACCGGGTAACAATAGAAGGCAAAACATCTTTAGGCTACAAAGCTGTTCTGTGGGCATATGGTATACCCCTTATTCTTGTAGTTACAATGGTAATTCTCTCAACTTGTGTGTGGCATCTCACCGAAATACAAGGGGCACTTTTGGCTATTTTTAGCCTTGCGCCATATTATGTATTGTTATATTTTTTAAGAAACAAAATGACTAAGATATTTACTTTTACAATTAAAAAAAGCGATTCTACAAATCTATCCTTATTATGAATGCAATTCTGATAGCTGTTGCTTTATTGGGAACCATTGGTGCAGCAAGTGCAGCAATTCTGTATCTTGTCGGACAAAAATTTAAAGTAATTGAAGATCCTCTTATCGAACAAGTAGAAGATATTTTACCCGGGGCCAACTGTGGCGGATGCGGATTTCCCGGCTGCCGGGGATTTGCTTCGGCGGTAGTAAGAGCCGAAACGATGGACGGTTTGTTTTGTCCTGTTGGAGGACAAGAAACCATGGATAAAATTGCCTCCCTTTTAGGAAAGACATCACCCACCACATCAAAAAAAATTGCTGTGGTACGATGCAACGGCACATGCGAATATCGTCCGCAAACCAGTATATACGACGGGGCACCCAGTTGTGCCATCGAAGCGGCTCTTTACGGCGGCGAAACAGATTGTTTTTTTGGATGCCTCGGTTTGGGCGATTGCGTTGAAGCCTGCTTGTTTGATGCCATTCACATTAATCCTCAAACTCTTCTCCCCGAAGTAAATGAAGACAAATGCACCGCATGTGGTGCATGCGTGAAAGCTTGTCCCAAAGATATTATCGAGCTGCGTAAACAAGGTCCAAAATCACGGCGTATTTTTGTTTCTTGCGTAAACGAAGATAAAGGAGCTATCGCCCGAAAAGCCTGCGAGGTAGCCTGTATAGGCTGTAGCAAGTGTGTCCAGGTATGTGCGTTTGACGCCATTACCATTAAAAACAACGTGGCCTATATCGATGACGATAAATGTCGTTTGTGCCGCAAATGTGTTCCTGTTTGCCCTACCAACTCGATATGGGAACTCAACTTCCCACCCCGAAAAGAAAAGACATCCGCTTCTCCTAAAGAAGAAATCAAGAAAACAGTATAAAAGCAGAATCAGGAAAAATCAACCTATTTATGTTAAAAACATTTCGTATTGGTGGTATCCATCCGGAAGCGAACAAACTTTCTGCAGGAAAGACAATACAATCCATTGAAATTCCTGCTGAAGTAAGTATTCCGCTAGCACAACATATCGGAGCGCCCAGTCAGCCCGTAGTAAAAAGGGGCGATAAAGTAAAAGTAGGAACGCTAATCGGAAAAAGTGCAGGTTTTGTTTCGGCCAATATTCATTCGTCAGTATCGGGGACCGTCAAAAAAATCGACAAAGTAGTGGATATCAGTGGTTACCGACGCAATGCCGTAATCATCGGAGTTGAAGGCGATGAATGGGAAGATTCCATAGATCGTTCAGAAACGTTAATAAAAGAATGCAACTTATCGCAAAAGGAAATCATTGATAAAATTGCATCTGCCGGCATTGTGGGAATGGGCGGAGCTATGTTCCCCACGCACGTCAAACTGATGCCTCCACCGGGAATGAAAGCCGAAGTACTCATCATCAACGCTGTAGAATGCGAGCCCTATCTCACTTCCGACCATCAATTAATGATGGAAAAAACCGAAGAGATATTAGTAGGCACGACCATCTTGATGAAGGCACTCAACGTTTCAAAAGCAATCATCGGCATCGAAAACAATAAAAAAGACGCCATCGACAAATTCACACAATACGCAACATCCTATGCAGGAATCAGCATTCAACCGCTGAAAGAACGTTATCCTCAAGGAGGCGAAAAACAACTTATCGACGCCTTAATAAGACGTCAGGTACCAAGCGGGGAGCTTCCCATCTCGGTGGGAGCCGTTGTTCAAAATGTCGGCACCACGTTTGCCGTATACGAAGCCGTACAAAAAAACAAACCTCTTATTGAACGCATCGTCACCATTACGGGCAAAGAAGTAAAAAACCCGTGCAATGTTCGTTCCCGCATAGGCATTTCCTTCCAAACACTGATCGATTTTGCCGGCGGCCTTCCTCCAACGACAGGAAAAATTATCAGTGGCGGCCCCATGATGGGAAAAGCCGTGGCACGTACCGATATTCCTGTAGTCAAAGGCATATCAGGAATACTCCTTATCCCCTTGTCTGAAGCAAGACGAAAAGCGCCGAGAGACTGCATCCGCTGTGCCAAATGCATTCATGTTTGCCCTATGGGGCTCAACCCTACTCTCCTTATGAATCTCACGGAATATACCGTATGGGATAGAGCAGAAAAAAACCACATTACCGATTGCATCGAATGCGGCTCATGCAGATATACCTGCCCGGCCAATCGCCCCTTACTCGATTATATCCGACTAGGGAAAGGAAAAGTAATGGACATCATAAAAGCAAGAAAAAACTAACGAAAGAAATGGATATGGAAACTAAATTAGTTGTATCACCTTCACCACATATTCATAGCGGGGACAGCATCCCCAAAAATATGTATGGAGTACTGATTGCCCTCATCCCTGCATTTCTGGTATCTTTATATGTATTTCGTCTTGACGCAGTACTTATTACGGTGTTTTCCGTTTTGTTCTGCGTCGGTTTCGAATACCTCATTACCAAATTCATACTGAAAAAAGAACCAACAATAAGTGATGGCTCAGCTATACTAACCGGTGTTCTGCTGGCTTTCAATCTCCCTTCAAATTTACCCCTGTGGATTCTTGCCATTGGCGCATTGGCTGCCATCGGCATCGGAAAAATGTCTTTCGGTGGACTGGGAAACAATATCTTTAATCCGGCATTGGTAGGACGCATCTTCCTGCTGATTTCTTTTCCTGCACAAATGACCACGTGGCCTGTTCCTGCAGTTGCCGCAACCGACGCTGTTACTTCGGCAACCGTGTTGGCCAACTTAAAATTCAATCCCGACAATTTGCCCTCCTTGACTCACATGTTGCTAGGAATAGAAGGCGGGTCGTTGGGAGAAATAAGTGCTTTGGCTCTTTTATTGGGACTAGGGTATATGTTATGGAAGAAAATCATTACCTGGCATATCCCGACCGCTATTCTGGGAACCGTTGCCATCTTCAGCGGCATTCTTTATCTGATCAACCCCATCCCTTTACATCATCCTTTAATACATCTGTTTTCGGGCGGATTAATGTTAGGAGCTATTTTCATGGCTACCGATTATGTGACCTCGCCCCTGACTAAAAAAGGAATGCTCATTTACGGTTTTTTCATCGGAATCATCACCATGTGCATCCGTCTCTGGGGTGCTTATCCCGAGGGAATGTCGTTCGCAATTGTCCTCATGAACGGGTTCACACCACTTATCAACTATTATACAACGCCTAAACGATTTGGGGAGGTAAGAAAAAATGGCTAAGCTGGAATCTACATTTAAAAACATGTTTTTGTCGTTATTTACCATTTGTTTGGTAGTAGCTGTTCTGTTGGCACAGGTCAACAAAATAACGGCAAAGCCCATTGCCGAAGCAAAAGCAAAGAAATTGGAGAATGCTATCCGTGAAGTAGTTCCTCCTTTCGACAATAATCCGGTAGCCGAGGCTTATAAAATACCGGATGGTGCAGGTGATTCGCTCACCGTATATCCTGCAAAAAAGGGAGATGAATTGGTAGGCTTTGCCATCACCAGTTATTCCAATAATGCATTCGGGGGAAATATTCAAATCATTGTCGGATTCGATACGAATAACCGGATTGTAAACTATTCTGTATTATCGCATGCCGAAACTCCCGGATTAGGTGCAAAAGTGGTACAATGGTTTAAAGACCCATCCAAGCCCAACCGATGCATCATCGGGCGCGATTTGTCGAAAGAGAAACTTTCCGTATCGAAAGACGGGGGCAACGTCGATGCCATCACAGCATCCACTATCACGTCGCGCGCTTTTCTTGAAGCCGTAAACAAAGCCTATGCTGCCTACACACATACTATCGCCGGCGATGCGGCATCGGGAGCAACAACAGCCGGCGAAGACGCTGTTAGCGGAGCAACAACAGAAAACGACGAAGATATTGCCTCAGATACAATGATTAACGAAAACAACAAAACAACAGAAGAAGAAAATCATGCGGAATAACATCAAGGTATTAATAAACGGGATTGTTAAAGAAAATCCCACATTTGTACTGCTACTGGGAATGTGTCCCACACTGGCAACCTCAAGCTCTGCCCTCAACGGAATGAGTATGGGATTGGCCACGCTCTTCGTACTCACCTGTTCAAACTTAGCCATTTCTTCACTTAAGAATCTGATTCCCGATATGGTGCGCATTCCCGCATATATCGTCGTGATAGCTACTTTTGTAACCATTGTTGAAATGGTGATGAATGCCTACCTCCCTGCCTTGGCAGACAGCTTAGGTATTTTCATTCCGTTAATTGTCGTAAACTGCATCGTGTTGGGAAGGGCCGAAGCGTTTGCATCCAAAAACAAAGTTGTCTCCTCCGTTTTCGATGGGTTGGGAATAGGCATAGGATTTACTTTGGCACTGACCATTTTGGGAGCACTACGTGAATTTTTGGGTACAGGAAAAATTTTCTCGATGACCGTTTATCCCGAAAATTACGGCTCGCTCATTTTTGTGCTTGCACCGGGAGCTTTCATCGTACTCGGATATCTTATTGCCATTTTCAACAAATTGCAAAAGAAAACGAATTAACCCTGTTTAAAAAGAAAAAATATGGAAATCATCGGAATTATTATCGTTGCCGTTTTTGTAAACAATATCGTATTCTCGCAATTTTTGGGAATCTGCCCTTTCTTGGGCGTTTCCAAAAAAATCGATACAGCCATCGGAATGAGTGCAGCCGTTACCTTTGTCATCACCCTATCGACGTTGGTGACCTACCTCATTCAAAAAGGCATCCTTGAAAACTTCGGGTTGGAATACCTGCAAACCATCACCTTTATCCTGGTGATTGCCGCATTGGTACAAATGGTGGAAATCATCATGAAAAAAATCTCTCCCCCTTTATATCAAGCACTTGGCGTTTACTTGCCTTTGATCACAACCAACTGCATCATTCTGGGAGTAGCCATATTGGTCATCCAAAAAGATTTCAATCTACTGGAGTCGATTGTTTATGCCATCTCCACAGCAATTGGTTATTCCATGGCCTTGATTATTTTTTCAAGTATTCGCGAACAGTTGGCACTCACCAAAGTTCCAAAAGCCATGCAAGGTGTTCCCATAGCCCTACTCACAGCCGGTATTTTGGCAATGGCTTTTATGGGTTTCTCCGGCATTGATCAGGTTTTCAAATAATTTTTTTGTTCCTCTATACGTTTCAAAATGCTGCATTAAAACAACGTGCAGCATTTTTTTATTCGATACCGGCCAAAACCTACCAACACGCAAACTTTTCGAAACTTAAACCATTTACCGGTCGATTTGTCATATTAATAAGAAAGAATTACTTCCATTTAAAAATGCAATGATATGAAAACAATAGGAAAAGCTCTGATGATTGCTCTTACGACAATGATGATTTATGCATTGCCACCATTCGCGAATAAAGCGATTTCCCAACCCGGATATTACGAAAATAATTACTCGGTAGGTGCCGCAGGCGAAGTAAGCTTCGACGTATTTTACAATGCCTTAGCACCTTACGGCAGATGGATGAACCACAGGGAATTTGGTCTTGTCTGGATGCCTAACGTAGGGAAAAACTTTCATCCCTACCTAACCGACGGCTATTGGGTAATGACCAATTACGGAAATACATGGGTATCGGATTTCGAATGGGGCTGGGCACCTTTTCACTACGGCAGATGGTATTATGACGACATTTACGGCTGGGCATGGATTCCCGGTTACGAATGGGCTCCGGCATGGGTTGTATGGCGAAACGGCGGAGGGTTTTACGGCTGGGCACCTCTGGGACCACGCGTACAATTGAGCGTACACATCCAACTTCCGTCGTTCTATTGGGTATTTTTGCCCGCAAAATACCTGTATCATCCCCACGTGCACAAGTATTACAAACCCTACACTCCGGCCATATACAACCGCACCACCATCATCAACCATATCCATATACATAACAACAACAAATATTACAGCGGACCCGCTCCTCGTGATTATCGAAAAGAAACAGGATATAACGTAAAAATTCATCAGGTTACAAACGCCTCCCGTCCGGGAAGATCCACTGTAAGCAACCGTTCGGTAAGCCTATATCGTCCGGAAATTTCAAAAAACAACAATAACGGCAAGACAACCAACCGATCGGGCCTTAGTGGAAATTCCGGCAGATCGACAACGACTAACCGGACAGAAACAGGAAAAACTGCAACGAAAGAAAACACGACAACCGTCAATCCGGGTCGCACCGGCAATAAAG
This sequence comes from Bacteroidales bacterium, assembly GCA_012798745.1. Classification (GTDB taxonomy): domain Bacteria; phylum Bacteroidota; class Bacteroidia; order Bacteroidales; family Dysgonomonadaceae; genus Anaerorudis. Next base: position 706 of record JAAZMQ010000078.1, on the reverse strand, counting down.
GAATCAACAATCGAAGTTCAGAAAACTCAGCTTCCGAAAAGAGTATATTCAATATTCGCAACTCCAAGCCCGCCGAAACCATAAAACGGTCGGAAGGCCGTTCCTCAAATTCCGGCTCGTCAACCTCGTCAAGGAGCAGCAACGGAAGTCAAAATCGCAATGCAAGGAGCAGCAACGGAAATCAAAATCGCAGTACAAGGAGCAGCAACAGCAGTCAAAATCGCAGTGCAAGGAGCAGCAAATAGACTATTTTTTCAATGTGTGTCAATCAAAAAAGCCGCTTTCGAAAGCGGCTTTTTTGATGTATTAACAACCCCGGTGTATTTTATTTTGCAAAACTTACAGCACGCGTTTCGCGAATCACCGTAATTTTTACCTGACCGGGATAAGTCATTTCCGTTTGTATCTTGCGTGCAATTTCCGAGGATAGCTTTTCGGTTTCCGCATCGTCTATTTTGTCGGCACCCACAATCACACGCAACTCACGACCGGCCTGTATGGCATATGTCTTTACCACACCGGGATAAGAGAGTGCCAGATTCTCCAAATCGTTCAGGCGCTTAATGTAAGCCTCCACAATCTCGCGGCGCGCACCCGGCCGTGCACCCGAAATAGCATCGCATACCTGCACAATAGGAGCCAGCAACGAAGTCATCTCCACTTCGTCGTGATGAGCACCGATGGCATTGCAAATATCGGGTTTTTC
>JAAZMQ010000077.1 GCA_012798745.1 Bacteroidales bacterium | reverse complement strand
GACGGCATAGAATATTTGCGTACGGGTATCAATGCCGGAATCGATATCGATTCATTTGCTCCGCGTCTTTCATTTTTCTGGGGTATCGGGATGAACCATTTTATGGAAATCGCAAAGATGCGTGCTGCGCGTATGCTCTGGGCCAAGATTGTTAAAAGTTTTGGGGCTAAGAATCCCAAATCGATGGCCTTGCGTACGCACTCTCAAACGTCGGGCTGGTCGCTTACTGCACAAGATCCTTATAATAATGTTGGGCGTACGTGTATCGAGGCTATGGCAGCTGCTTTGGGCCATACCCAGTCGCTGCATACCAATGCATTGGACGAGGCTATTTCGTTACCAACCGATTTTTCTGCCCGGATTGCACGAAATACCCAGATCTATCTTCAGGAGGAAACCTATATTACCAAACAAATTGATCCATGGGCCGGTTCTTATTATGTGGAAACACTTACTAACGAGTTGGCTCATCGCGCTTGGGAGCATATTCAGGAAATTGAAAAATTGGGAGGGATGGCTAAAGCCATTGAAACAGGGCTTCCCAAAATGCGGATAGAGGAAGCGGCTGCACGTATCCAAGCTCGTATCGATTCGGGAATTCAGAAGATTATTGGTGTTAATGTATACTGTCTCGATCAGGAAGAACCTATCGATATTTTGGAAGTTGATAATACGGAAGTACGTAAACGACAGATTGAAAGATTAAACCATTTGAGAGCCACTCGTGATAATGAGGCGGTTAAGAAGGCATTGGATGCCATTACCAAATGTGTGGAAACCAAAGAAGGCAATCTGTTGGAATTATCGATTGAAGCAGCACGTGTTCGCGCTACGTTGGGCGAAATTTCGTATGCTTGTGAAAAAGTTGTAGGGCGTTATAATGCAGTTGTAAAAACTATTTCAGGAGTGTATTTATCAGAAGCAAAAGGAGATGCATTGCTCCAGGAAGCACGTGCTCTCACAGACAAATTTGCCAAAAAGGAAGGCCGCAGACCAAGAATCATGGTAGCAAAAATGGGTCAAGATGGACATGATCGTGGCGCTAAAGTAGTGGCAACAGGTTATGCCGATTGCGGCTTTGATGTGGATATGGGACCTTTGTTTCAAACACCTGCCGAGGCTGCTCGTCAAGCAGTGGAAAATGATGTTCATGTTTTGGGTGTTTCCTCGTTGGCCGGTGGTCACAAAACGTTGGTTCCCCAAGTAATTGAAGAGTTGAAGAGACTTGGCCGTTCCGATATCATTGTGGTAGCCGGTGGAGTTATTCCTCCGCAAGATTACGATTTTCTTTACAAAGCGGGTGTGGCAGCTATTTTTGGTCCCGGTACGCCGGTAACAAAATCGGCATGCGAAATTATGCGCATTTTGTTGGAAGAAAATTAAAACGGTGTTTTAACTTTATCGAAACCGTCTCTGTGAGAATGAAAATTCCGGAGACGGTTTTTTTTGATTATACTCCCGAAATAATTTTCCAAATTGCTTCTACAAAGTAAGGAGCATCATTGAGAGAGGGAATAAATGTGAACTCTTCTCCTCCCGCCTCCATAAATAGTTGCCGAGCTTCAATATCGATATCATAAAGTGTTTCCATGTTGTCAATTGGGAACCCCGGAGCCATTGCGACGATTCTTTTCCATCCTTGTTTGGCAATTTCTCCAATCTCGGTTGATAAGTATGGCTTGAGCCATTTCCCCCTGCGTTGGCAAGAATACAAAAGAATAACATTTTTCGCAGGTATTTGTAATTGATTTAAAAGAAGGCGATTCGTTTCTTTCAGTTGATATACGTAATCGAATTCTTTTCCTTTTTCCCATGCTTTTTCCACCTGAGTGAGAGGCAAACTATGATAGCTCAATATCAGTTTGTCGAATTCTTTTTCAAGATAAGGCTTTGCGTGAGTTGCAAGTGCATGAATATAAGCCGGGTGGTTGAAATAAGGCTTTACAATTTTAAGACGGAAAGAGTGTGGTCGTTTATAAAATATACGCCCTATTTCGTCAATGGCTGTCTGGGTGGTAGCTTGCGCATATTGAGGAAAAAGAGGGAAAACCACCACTTCGTGAATCAAGGGACATTTTTCTTCTAATTTGTTGATAGCTTGCGAAAAATTAGGTTCTCCATAGCGCATGGCAATTTCTACGGGGATGTTTTTTTTGGATTCCAGTTCGTTTGCGAGTCTTCGCATGAAATAAAGAAGAGGAGAGATTTCAGGATCTTCTTTGCGCCAGATTTGTTTGTATTTTTTTGCTGATTGGGATACAGAAATAGGAGCAATGATGTTTCGTGCCAAAAAATTGGACAACCATTCCGCTCTTCCCATAACCAATGGGTCGGACAGCATGTCGCCGATAAACTTCTGTACCTCGACTTTTTCATAATTTGCGGGGGTTCCCACATTGACCAATACGATACCTCGCATGTTTTTTAATTGATTTATTCTACATAGGTTTCCAATATTTTGGTGTATATAGACGGAATTAATTCTACGACATTTGTATCTGCCGGTATAAGAAGCGATTCTCCTTGATGCAGCGAGAGGGTATTTCCTTTGTCGTCTTTAATCGTGCTTTCGCCTTCGATACAGATATATATTACAAACGAATCAAGGTGATGATATATGCGCCTTATGGGTTCATTCATTTCCAATAAATTAGTGGTAAAATAGGGGCACGTCACTAGTTGTACCGGTTGATTGAGGCAGGGCACATATTCAGTTTTATATGAATTGTGTACGGTATAGTCGATGGCATCTTTTGCCAGTTCGGTATGTAATTCACGAGGATTGCCATCGGCATCTTTTCGATTGTAATCGTAAATGCGGTATGTAATGTCGGAGGTCTGTTGAATTTCGGCTACAAAACAGCCTGCGCCAATGGCGTGCACTCGGCCGGCAGGTATAAAAAATACATCTCCGGGTTTCACATGATGTTTTTTTAATGTTTCAATGAAGGTATCGTTTTTTATCCTTTCGACGTATTCTTCGGGAGTGATTTTTTTCGCAAATCCCGAATATATGAAAGCATCGGGTGTAGCATTGATTACATACCACATTTCGGTTTTTCCAAAAGAATTATGTCTTTTTTTAGCAAGTTCATCGTCGGGATGTACCTGAATGGATAAATTTTCTCGAGCGTCGATAAATTTTATTAGCAAAGGAAATGTGTTGCCGTATTTTTCGTATACTTTTTTTCCTACAAGTTGACTTCCGGTTTTTATGAGAAGTTCTTGCAGTGATGTTCCTGCGAGATAACCGTTGGAAATAACAGAAACATGATCTTTTACTCCGGATATTTCCCAACTTTCACCAATGCCGTCCCGAGGAGGGGCAATTTGTTTGAATTTGCAGATTTCCGATCCGCCCCAAATAACGGGTTTAAGAATAGGTTCAAATTTAAGGGGATATAAATTCATATTTCGTTTTATTTTTCAGTTTTTATTGTATCATTTTTTGTTTGTTTTCCAACCACTTTTAATATCATAGCAGTGCGGGCAGGGAGATAGAGCATGAGCCAGCCTTTATTATGAGGTGCATACAACGGATCATATAAAGTGAAGTGATGAATACTATCGTCGTTAAGACCAAAACCACCAAAATTGACATCGTCGGTGTTAAGGATGATTTTGTATTCGCCTTCGGGAGCGGGTATCCCATAATCGCGGTACGAATTAGTCGGATGAAAATTGTATACAAAAATCAGGTCTTCTCGCGAGTATGCCAATACATTATCGCCGTCTTTGTCCCATAATTTCACAAGAGGGGTATCCTGAAAATCGGGGACCGATTTGATGAGTTTGATCATTGCTTTGTCGAAGTCGGCCAGATAATGATATTTTAAATTATGATCGTCTACCAAGTGCCATTGTCGTCGGGCATATTTATACGACCATCCATTGCCTTCTCGCGGAAAATCAATCCATTCGGGGTGTCCAAATTCGTTACCCATAAAATTCAGATAACCTCCGTTCATGGTTGTGGCCGTAACCAGTCGGATCATTTTATGGAGGGCTATGCCGCGATCCACTTTTTCGGTGCTGGGAACAAGTTTCGACATGTGCCAATACATATCGGCATCGATTAATCTGAAAATAATGGTTTTATCCCCAACCAAAGCCTGGTCGTGGCATTCTGCATAAGAAATTGTTTTTTCGTCGGCACGACGGTTGGTCATTTCCCACCATATGGTCGATGGATACCATTCCTCATCTTTCTTTTCGGTGATGATTTTAATCCAGAAATCGGGAATGTTCATGGCCATTCGGTAATCGAAGCCGTACCCTCCGGCTT
>JAAZMQ010000076.1 GCA_012798745.1 Bacteroidales bacterium | reverse complement strand
TATAGATTATCAAAAATCTTTCCACTTTCATCCATAACAAAGTTAAAAATATATTTTTCAAAAACACAATTATTTCCTTCCTTATATAATTAAATAGTGTTAACAAGAAAAAAGAAACAGCCTATTCTCTGATTATCAAATATATAAAGCATTAAAAAACACAGAAATTTATCGTATATAGCCAATCGATTATATCTATATTGGTAAATAAAAATAGATTATAAGAATATCTCAGAATGATCATTCGAATCCGACAATAGGGCAGTTTCTGGAAGGTAAAAATATTTTATTCCTTAGATAATGACAAAATGGCATATTATTTGCACATTCCGATACGGAATAATCACATTAAAAAAAGAAGATATATGCAAAAGGAAGGACAAATAGGGGTAACGACAGAAAACATATTCCCCATCATCAAAAAATACCTATACAGCGATCACGAAATATTTTTGCGTGAAGTAATCTCCAATGCAATAGATGCCACTCAAAAACTGAAAACATTGGCCGATAAAGGGGAATTCAAAGGAGAACTCGGTGATCTTTCCATACGGGTTTCCATTGACAAGAAGGCAAAAACCTTGACCATTTCCGATCGTGGAATCGGTATGACAGCAGAAGAACTCGATAAATACATTAATCAGATAGCCCTATCGTCTGCCAATGAATTTCTGGAGAAATACAAAGACAGCGCAAACGCCATTATTGGTCATTTCGGGCTGGGCTTTTATTCAACCTTTATGGTTTCCAAAAAAGTAGAGATCATTACCAAGTCGTACAAAGAAGATGCACCGGCCGTTAAATGGTCGTGCGAAGGTACACCTGATTATAAAATAGAAGAAGCCCAAAAAACCGATAGAGGAACAGATATTATTTTATACATTGACGACGAGCACAAAGAATTTCTGGAAGAAGAAAAAATTGAATCGTTGTTAAAAAAATACTGTCGCTTTTTGCCTATCCCCATTGTTTTCGGCAAAAAAAAGGAATGGAAAGACGGGAAGTATGTCGAAACAGATGAAGACAACGTTATTAACAATCCCAATCCTTTATGGAAGCGAAAACCATCGGAATTGACAGATGAAGATTATCTGAACTTTTACCACGAACTTTATCCGATGACATTCGATGAGCCTTTGTTTTGGATTCATCTCAACGTGGATTACCCGTTTCATCTGACGGGAATTTTGTACTTTCCGCGCATAAAAAGCAATATCGATTTGCAAAAGAACAAAATCCAATTGTATTGCAATCAAGTGTTTGTAACCGATTCGGTAGAAGGCATCGTGCCCGAATTTTTAACTTTGCTTCATGGCGTCATCGATTCACCCGATATCCCGTTAAACGTTTCCCGTTCCTATCTGCAGAGTGATAAAAATGTAAAGAAAATATCCAACCACATTACCAAAAAAGTTGCCGACAAGTTGGAAGAAATCTTCAAAAAAGATCGCGCTCAATTTGAAGAAAAATGGGATGGGCTCAAATTGTTTATCCAATATGGGATGTTGACAGATGAAAAATTTTACGAAAGAGCACTCAAATTCTGCTTGCTGAAAAACATCGATGGAAAATATTTTACGCTAGACGAATATAAAACACTGATAAAAAACAATCAAACCGACAAAAACGGCACGCTGGTTTACTTGTATGCCACCAATAAGGACGATCAATATGCTTTCATCGATGCAGCAAAGGAAAAAGGATACGATGTATTACTGATGGACGGGCAACTGGATATTCCATGGATGGGACTTATTGAACATAAATTCGATAAGACCCGTTTCGTACGTGTGGATAGCGATACGATTGAACACCTCATAGAAAAAGAAGAAACCGCAAAAGTTGAACTCACCGACAAGGAAAAAGAAACGCTGAGCGAAGTAGTGAAATCGCAATTACCAAAGATGGACAAAACGGAATTTGTCATCGAATTTAAAGCATTGGATGAAAATGGCAAGCCCATTCAAATCACCCAGGACGAATTCTCTCGTCGAATGAAAGAGATGTCTGCTATACAGCCGGGAATGTCGTTCTATGGAGAAATGCCCGATATCTATCAGGTAGTTATCAACACCCGTCATCCGCTTATCAAGGAAATTGTCAGCGAAACAGCGGACAAAGAAAAAGAAGAACTTATCCGGTATGCTTCAGAAAATAAAAAACTGAAACAAATGATAGACCTTGCATTACTTTCTAACAGTATGTTGAAAGGAGAAGCTCTGAGCGATTTCATCAAACGCAGCATCGAAATGATGTAAGGAAATATACAAAGTCCGAGTATTAAGGTAAAAACCAGTGAAGTAAAAAGCCGGTAAACAGTTTATGTTTATCGGCTTTTTTATCCATTCATTCCACAACAACTTCTTTTTTACAAAACATGGGGAAAACGCCTTTGCGATTCGATTTTTCATTCCTCAGTACATAAATTAAAAAATATCATGTAAATTTGCGGTACAAAATAAATAAAATGAGCAAACAACCCTACGAGGTTACATACTCACCCTTTAGAAGTTTCTCGCGCGATGAATGGAGCAAACTCGAAGAACATCCCATGTTCCCGGTTTCCGATATCGACGTAACCAAACTGCAGGCACTCAACGAACCCCTTACCATCCAGGAAATTGAAGATATTTATCTTCCAATGGTACGGCTCCTACAAATACACATTACACACTATCGCAACCTCCATAATGAACGCGACCAATTCTTCGACAATACAAGTCGCCGTATGCCCTATATTATCGGCATAGCAGGAAGCGTTGCAGCAGGGAAAAGCACTACCGCGCGCGTGCTACAGAAATTACTTTCTATGACCCCCGAAAATCCCAAAGTAGAACTCATCACAACCGATGGATTTTTGTATCCCAATGCTGAACTCGAACGACGGGGAATTTTCAATAAAAAAGGGTTCCCCGAAAGTTACGATGCCAAACAGTTGGTATCGTTTCTCTCTGCTGTAAAATCGGGACGCGAAGTCCTGGAAGCTCCCGTATATTCACATCTGTATTACGATGTGATGCCCAATCGGGTGCAAGTGATTGAAAGGCCCGATATCTTGATCGTAGAAGGTATCAATATTCTGCAGGTTACGATAAATAAAAAATCGCGACACAAAGTTTTTGTATCCGATTTTTTCGATTTTTCCATTTATGTAGATGCCACAGAGAAAGATCTGCGCAAATGGTATGTAGAACGTTTCAAAAAACTTCAGGAAACAGCATTTCAGAAGCCCGAATCCTATTTCCATCGCTATGCTTCCTACTCCGAAGAAGAATTAGTAGAATTCGCCAATAAAATTTGGAACGAAATCAATCTTCCCAATCTAAGACAAAACATCCTACCCACCCGCTTCCGAGCCGATTTAATTTTAGAAAAAGGAGAATCTCATTTTGTAAGAGGGGTAAGGATACGTAAAATTTAAAAAAGAGCAACGTGTAAAACATTGCTCTTTTTTAATTATCTATTATGCGTTACATTTTTTAATTCCCATAAGGACATTTTGTTGCTTGCACTATCTTGAAAAAATCATTGCCCTTATCGTCTATCAAAATAAATGCGGGAAAATCTTCCACTTCAACTTTCCAGATCGCTTCCATTCCAAGTTCGGGATACTCCACACATTCCAATTTTTTAATATGATTTTGAGCCAAAATAGCGGCAGGCCCACCTATACTCCCAAGATAGAATCCTCCGTATTTTTTACATGCCTCCACCACTTCTTGACCGCGATTTCCTTTACCAATCATAATCAAACTCCCTCCACGTGATTGGAACTCTTCCACATAAGGATCCATCCGACTAGAAGTGGTAGGTCCCATCGAACCCGAAATATATCCCGGAGGTGTTTTTGCCGGACCCGCATAAAAAATTGGATGATCTTTAAAATACTGAGGCAAATCTTCTCCTCTATCCAATCGTTCTTTGAGTTTTGCATGAGCAATATCGCGAGCTACAATAACAGTACCATTCAACGATAAGCGAGTTGATACAGGGTATTTACTCAGTTCTGCCAAAACTTCTTTTATGGGGCGATTTAGGTCTATCTTGACACCACCGGCATCTCCTGCTTGACGATATTTTTCCGGAATAAACCGACCGGGGTTATCTTCTAGTTTCTCAAGCCATATCCCCTCCTTCGTGATCTAG
>JAAZMQ010000075.1 GCA_012798745.1 Bacteroidales bacterium | reverse complement strand
CATGCCCGTGCTTTGGTGACTATCAGTGACCCGGTTTCGCAGCTGGCTGTTTATAATTTGATTTTAAGGGATGGATTATCGGTTCGCAAAGTAGAGGCCATTGTTAAGGAAATCAATAAGGGAAAAGATGTAGAGGATGTTATCGATCCGTCAAAATCTCGGAAATCCCATCCTTCTAAAGAAAAAACATCTGCTGTTGGCGAGTTTGACGCTTTAAAAAAGCATCTTTCCGATTATTTAAAGACGGACGTTCAATTTACGTGTAATAAACAAGGAAAAGGGAAAATTACCATTCCGTTTAAATCACCGAAGGAATTGGAACGAATCATCGGAATTTTCGATCAGCTGAAGAAAAAATAAAAATTTGCTGCGAATGGAAGGCTGGAAGATAATGGGTTTTTTTTTACTGCTTGGTGTTTATACTTCTCATGCTCAAGAAGTCTCCTCTCTTCTGCATTCCGATTTATGGCAGTTGACTTATCTTGTTGAAGCGGAACCTCAGGATACTCTTCCGGCGATTGATCAGTCGGGTGTCATGCAGCCGCAAGACAGTATTGTTGTTGAGCAAGAAATCGATACGGTGGCGGTAAAGAAGAAAGAATTTAAGCCCGATCCAAAGAAAACCATTATCATGTCGGCTATTTTCCCGGGTTTGGGGCAAATTTACAATCGGAAATATTGGAAATTACCCATTCTTTATGGTGGGTTTGTTGGTCTTTCATATGCTATTTCGTGGAATAACCGATATTACCAGGATTATTTTCAGGCGTATAATGACATTATGGATGATGATCCGGAAACCAATAGTTGGCATAATTTCTTGCGTTACGGTCAGGACCCTGAAACTGTTGATACAACGTGGTTGAAGGATGTACTGAGAAGAGGGAAAAATTATTATCGTCGCTATCGCGATTTAAGTATTATTGGTACAGTTGCTCTATATGCAATCAGTGTCATGGATGCATATGTAGATGCTCAGTTATTTGATTTTGAGATAACCCCCGATCTTTCCATGCGTGTCGAACCGGCTGTTATTCAAAAAAACAGCTATTACACGGCAAATGCGTTTGGTTTTCATTGCAGTTTTAATTTTTAACCCAAACATCGTAATCGCCTTCCGGTGAGGCAACTCATCATTTTTTATTCTTTAAAAACAGAACGTAAAGATGAAACGACTTTTTATTTTTTTAGCAATGGTGACGGCTGTTTTTTCGTATTTGTATTCCCAGCCGATCAATCAGGCGAAAGATGCCATAGAAGATACAGCTATTGTTCTTCCTGAAAGTATGACGGCGAATCTTGCCGATTTGCTGCACGACTGGCAGATTGATTTTGCTGCCTCCGAAAATAATTGTAAGGAGGGGCAGAATATTGTTTGTCATGATACGGTTTATAGAGATCGGTTGTATCGATTGCCTTCGGAAATGGAGCTTTCATTTAACAGTGTTGTCCGATCCTATATCGAAATGTATTCCGTGCGCCGTCGCGAGCAGGTAACCTATATGTTGACTTTAGGTGATTATTATTTTCCTTTGTTTGAGGAAATGCTCGATCGCTATGGTCTTCCATTGGAACTGAAATATTTGCCTGTGATTGAATCTGCTTTAAATCCGGTTGCCGTTTCACGTATGGGCGCAACAGGCCTGTGGCAATTCATGTTAAAAACAGGGCAAGGTTACGGCCTTGTGATCAATAGTTTGGTAGATGAGCGGCGCGATCCTTATAAGTCGACCGAGGCGGCGGTGCGTTACCTTAAAGATCTTTACAGTATTTATGGCGATTGGAATCTGGTAATTGCAGCTTACAACTGTGGACCCGGAAATGTAAATAAAGCTATCGCACGTAGTGGAGGGAAACAGGATTATTGGGAAATTTATTATTACCTGCCGCGTGAAACGCGCGGATATGTGCCGGCTTTTATTGCGGCCAATTATATCATGAATTATTATACGGAGCATCATATTTGTCCGGTGCAAGTGAACGAGTTTCAGGCATTAGATACGGTGCATGTGAATCAGGAAATTCATTTCGGGCAAATAGCCGAAATATTAGATATCCCTGTGAGTGAACTTCGTCGACTCAATCCTCAATTTAAGCGCGATATCGTTCCCGGGAATTACGAACCTTACGCATTGGTCTTGCCTACAAAAAAGATGATTGCTTTTATCGATAAAAAGGATGAGATATTGAATTGTAGGCGTTCTACATACTTTACTCATCGTCTTGAAACGGATCAGTACATTAAAGGCGGGGATTCATCTGTCGGCAGCGATGGTCTTGTCTATTATCGGGTGAGAAAGGGTGATAATCTTAGCAAGATTGCCAAACGAAATGGAGTAACAGTTGCGCAGTTGAAATCGTGGAACAAATTGAAGTCCACTCTTCTTCCCATCGGAAAACAATTGATCGTGGGAAAAAATGCGTCTCCTGCTACTGCCGATTCTAAAGTACAATTTGCAGAAGTAAGAGAAGATTCTATTCAAAGTGTTTCAAGAGAGGTTAATCAGTATTATCGGGTAAAGAAAGGGGATACGTTGGGTGCGATAGCCAAAAGAAACGGGGTTACCGTTTCGGAATTGAAATCGTGGAATGGACTTCGTTCGAGCAGGATTTCGGTAGGAGAACAATTGATTGTGCGGAAAATGAGTGAAGAGGTTCCCGAAACGGAAGAACCTTCTTCTGCTACTGTTACCGAATATAAAAAGGGTGAAGATAAATCTTCGGATGCCCCGGAAGGCAGTAATATTATTTCGGAATATCTTAAAGAAAAAATAAATGATTCCGGAAAGCAAAAAACCGGCAATATATAAAAAAACAGGTCGCTGTCTTCTTTGTCAAAAATGATTTCTGTTAATTTTCTCCGCCGTATTGCATCAAATAGGCTTTAATAAAATCATCGATATCGCCATCCATAACCCCGGTAACATCGGATGTCTGGTAGTTGGTTCGATGGTCTTTCACACGACGATCGTCGAAAACGTAACTCCGTATTTGTGATCCCCATTCGATTTTCTTTTTGCCGGCCTCGATTTTTGCTTGTTCCGCACGACGTTTCTCGAGTTCTATTTCATAGAGCTGCGATCGCAATAAGCGGAGGGCATTTTCGCGATTTCCCATTTGAGAGCGGCTTTCGGTGTTTTCAATTACAATTTCCTGTTCTTCACCTGTATCCGGATCTTTGTATATATAATGCAGTCTCACACCGGTTTCCACCTTATTTACGTTTTGTCCTCCTGCGCCGGATGAGCGAAAAGTATCCCAACTCAGGTTTGCGGGATTTATTTCTATCTCGATGCTGTCGTCAACCAACGGAGTTACAAAAACCGAAGCAAACGAGGTCATGCGTTTGCCTTGGGCATTGTATGGCGATACACGTACAAGACGATGAACGCCGTTTTCGCTTTTCAGAAAACCATAAGCCATATCGCCTTCGATTTGTAAGGTTGCAGTTTTTATGCCTGCATCATCTCCATCCTGCCAATTGGTAATGGTGGTTTTGTACCCTTTGTTTTCGCTCCAGCGCTGATACATGCGGAGCAACATCGACGCCCAGTCTTGACTTTCTGTTCCACCCGCACCTGCATTTACCTTAAGCACTGCGCCAAGTTGATCCTCTTCGTTGCGGAGCATGTTTTTCAACTCAAGATCCTCAATTAGTTTGAGTGCTTTGTTGTAACTCTCGTCCACCTCTTCTTCGGTGACTACTCCTTCTTTGATAAAATCGTATGCTAGTTGTAATTCTTCGACGGCTGATTTCACTTCATGATACGAATCGATCCATCTTTTTAATTCCTTGACGATTTTCATTTGTGCTTCAGCAGCTTTGGGATCGTTCCAGAAATCGGGCGATTGTGTTCTTAATTCTTCTTCTTCCAGTTGGATAATTTTTGTGTCGATGTCAAAGATACCCCCTCAGCGCCTGCTCGCGCTCCTGTATCTCTTTTAATTGCTCTGCCGTTATCATATTTTTGTTGGTTTTTATTTTGAGAATGCAAAATTACATATAACCTTTTCTTTTAACAAATCTGTTCGGAGTTTTTTTATTACGCAGTTTCAAACGGGACGTGCAGCACGTGAAACACGTCTCATTTCATTCGGAACGTTGCACGTCTGACTCGAAACCGACCTTCCGAGCGGGAAGGGCCGCGTTCTTATGCGGCGTCGCTGCCCTGATGAGGGGCGCTCTCGCAGGAATCCCGGCATTTGTCGGCTGAGCTTTTGAGTCTTTCTCGGCTGTAACTCCACTTCCTTTTCTCATTCCAGTAATTGCGGGCGGACTTTCCGTTCCTTCCGTTTCTTCCTCTGTTTTTTCCGCTATTTTTATCCTTATGCTTTTTCTCACACCCACGATTTCCTGCCGGGTTTCCGCTTCTTCCTTTGCCTTTTCCACTGCTGCGATCCGGCGTTCTTTTCTTGCATCGACTATTGCGGGCCGGGTATAGTTTTCATGCGGCGTCAATGCCCGCACGATGGGCGCTCTCGCAGGCACTTCGATGTTTGCGGGCGGACTTTCTGTATTTTTCTTCCCCTCTGCCTCAACCGCGGCATGACGTCTCTTTCTCATTCCGGTAATTGCGGGCGGGGTTCCCGCTCCTTGCTCTGCCGCGGCATGACGTCCTTTTCTGTCGGTAACGGCCGCTGCAACCTGATGTCCCTTTCTTTCTGCGGTATTTGCCGGCCGGCTGTTTGCTTCTTTTGCTGCCGTTGCGATCCGGCCTCCCTTTTTCATGCCGCCGATTGCGGGCGGGGTTTGCGCTCCTTCCATTGCCTTTTCCACTGCGCGGCGCCCTCTTCTCACGGCAAGCGTATTCCAATAATAAGCAAAAAGTTTGCCCAGCTCGCCCGTCAGCTCCCGGTACCTGCTCTCGCCCTCCATCGCGGCCTGCACCACCAGCACGTTCATCAGCAGCTTCACATCTTTGTCCGCGGCTTTCCGCACGGCGCGGCTGTCGGGCTTTTCCTCGCGCGCCCACTCTTCGTTG
>JAAZMQ010000074.1 GCA_012798745.1 Bacteroidales bacterium | reverse complement strand
CTTCAGCAGATCCATCAACAAATTCTATTCGAGTAGCATAGTCAGCAGCTATATAAAACACCTCTTTTTTTAACTCTACTTCTTCATACGAAGAGTCATACTCCAGCGCTTCCTCAGGAGTCGCAAAGATCATTCCGTCTTTACATTTATATACCCTGGCATGCAAATCCCACGGTAAAATTAAAACCTGAAGGCGCCCCATCTGAAGTGCATCCAGAACATTTTGTAAGCCATAAACGCCTATTGGACTTTTTGCCTCTTCGATTAATTGCTTTTCTTCTCGTTCTTCTGCCTCTCTTATAATAGGAGTTACCCGTTCTAAAATTTCTTTTGTTGAAGGATTTTCAGCATCCGAAGGACGAGGCGCATAGCCAACAATTAACTCACGAATATGTTTATTCAAATAGTTTTCAAATAATTTTACTTGCCAATCATTTCCCATTAGTATGAGCCGATCAATTTCTAAGTCATGTACAGATTTTTCTAACATCTGAGCCAATCTGATATACAATTTATGAGACAACGTTTGGAGTTTGGCTTTTTGTTTATCCTTAAATTTTAATCTATCTCTGAAAGTTCTTTCACCTAATACACCCGACTCAATAATTCCTACATACTCATTGAATTCGTTCCATTCATCCGGCGTTATTTCTGCAAAGGTCTCAGTGGACTCTTTTATCTCATTCAAAAATACTTCATAAAACCTCCATTTTCTGCTAGAAACATGCACCACTCCTACCCTGCCAAATTCATCAAAAGCATAAAGAATAGGCAGTACATAAGGCTTTCCAAAATGAGCTTCAACCCTTCCTTTTACAACATCTACAACAGGCAATTCTACCTGCAATTCAAAATGTTCTACCTCCAATTCATTCTTATCGTTAACCCATGCAAAAAGTGCCAGCGTACGAGCTTCCACTCTAATTTGATCAATGAAAATGATCAACTCATCATAAAATGTTTTCCCTTTTTTTAATCTTATCTTAAGCTCGTCCATCGACTTTAATGTATTTTTGAGTCGAACATACCATGCTCCTCCGAAATTTTCGGGATCAGCCGGATTAACATTGCAGTATACTGATAATACCGGCTTTTCTACACCGCTAATGATTTTTTTAAATCGTTGGATATCTTTTTTGCTTATCATAACCTTAAATGTTTTTATAATTATTATACTCTATTCTTTCTTTTGATTTTGTACAAAAACTATGCAATTGCGATTGAATAAAAAAATCCTCACGTTGACTATTTAAATGTTATTCTTTTTTGTTTTAGACTTTTATAATAATATTTATACAAAAAATGTCCGGAACAACGTTTCTATATTTGGAAAATTACCATTGGGTAAGTGACAATATGGCATATCATCATAATCATAATCATAATTACTACCACTTACTATTTCATCCTCCTCCTCATCATCTCCTTTTTTTTGAATCAACAAGGGTTTTTGCGGGCCCTGTTTTCTTAGAACAACAGCCATAATTAAACCACTAATAGCCCCTGAAAGGTGCGCCTCCCACGAAATTTTCGTATCGACCCATTCCGAAAAAGGAAAAATACTCCATATCATGCTTCCGTATATAAATATAACGACCAATGATAAGGCAATCAGCGGAACATGTTTTCTTATGATTCCGCTGAAAAACAAAAAGAAAATCATGGCAAAAACCAAGCCGCTAGCTCCAATATGATACGATTCGCGTCCAATCATCCATGTAAACAACCCGCTAAGAAACCACAAATAAAAAAACGACTTGAAAGCAATTTGACTATAAAAATAAAACAAACACCACATTAAAATCAAAATCGGAATCGTATTGGAAAATAAATGAGAAACCGATTGATGAATTAAGGGAGCAAGAACAATTCCCGGCAAACCTCCGGTATGACGAGGAAGAATCCCCAACCTGAAGACATCAAATCCAAAAACACCCGAAATATACAAAGCAAAAATTAACCACAAAATAACATCGAAAACAATTGGCGGAATCAGCGCCAACCACATCCGCTTTTTTTCACGAGCCATTTCACTATTTTTACTCATTTTATCCAATAAAAAAATTACCCATGATATAAAACACTCTCTCGTCAAAAATGATAGAAATCTGCCGAACCAAAGATATCTACAAATTATTGAAATAAAAAACAATTGAATTTTTTTGTAAATAATATTAAATTATCTATCTTTCGAAAAGAATTAAACACACATTTATTTTTTAAATTTAGTTGCAATGAGTTATCTTAAATTCGATAGAAGTTTAATGATAAATCTGGAATATTCGTTATATAGAAGCGTTCTAAGAACAAACAGAAAAGGAGCTTATCAAAACACATCTATTTCGGGGTGTAATACCAGTAAATACCAAGGATTGCTGGTAATGCCTATTCCTTATCTCGATGATGAAAACCATGTCATCTTATCTTCTGTCGATGAAACCATTATTCAACATGGAGCCGAATTCAACCTCGGAATTCATAAATATAGCGGCGATATTTTCTATCCAAAAGGACACCAATACATTCACGAATTCAATTGTGATGGCGTTCCTAAAACCATTTATAGAGTGGGCGGAGTTCTTCTTTCCAAAGAAAACATGTTTTCATCACGAGAAAACCGATTGATGATCCGTTATAAACTGATGGATGCCCATTCTCCCACAATTATCCGATTCAAACCGTTTTTGGCCTTCCGTAAAGCTTCACAATTAACCAGAGAAAACGATCAAGTTGACCGTTCCTATCGACAAGTTGAAAACGGCATAAGCACATGTATGTACTTTGGCTACCCGGAACTTTTCATACAATTCAATAAAAAACCCGAGTTTATATATCATCCCGATTGGTATCGCGGAATCGAATATATTCAAGATCAACAAAATGGAGATTCATATCAAGAAGATCTTTATGTTCCAGGTTATTTTGAAATGTCTATTGAAAAAGATGAAGAAATTATTTTATCAGCGAGCGATATACTAGTAGATACTTCTATCTTATTTGATGAATTTGATT
>JAAZMQ010000073.1 GCA_012798745.1 Bacteroidales bacterium | reverse complement strand
TTCTGGGTGCCGCCGGTGCCGTAGAAGCGGTGCTTACGTTATTGGCTATGCGTGATTCTGTTGTTCCGCCAACTATCAATCACGCCGAGGGTGATGATGATCCCGAGATCGACTATAATCTTAATTTTACATTTAATAAAGCTCAAGAAAGAGAAATAAGAGCTGCGCTATCCAACACATTTGGTTTTGGAGGACACAACGCGTCTGTAATTTTTAAACAATTTAAAAAATAGCGTGTTCAGAAAATTAGGTCGACAGATACGGGCTATTCCCCACAGGGGAAAAGAGCCTTATCTGTCATTTTACAAAATCCTTGGATTTTATCCCGACCGTATCGATTTATACAAAGAAGCCGTTACCCACCGATCTTCGCCTATACGTGCAAGTAACGGTAAATTGGTAAACAACGAACGCCTTGAATTTTTGGGAGATGCCATTCTCGATGCGATTGTTGCCGACATCCTTTATAAAGAATTTCGAAATAAAAAGGAAGGTTTTCTCACCAATATGCGTTCGCGTATTGTTCAGCGCGATACGTTGAATAAATTGGCTGTGGAGCTGGGATTGGATGAACTGATCGTATCATCCACACGAAATTTGGCACATAACACCAATATTTACGGTGATGCACTCGAAGCACTCATTGGTGCTATTTACTTGGATCAAGGCTATCGTGTGGCGAAGAAATTTGTATTCGAAACGCTCATCAAACAACATCTGAGCATAGAAGAAGTAATGAAATCGGAGGTAGATTTCAAGTCCAGATTAATCGAATGGGGGCAAAAAAACAAAATCGATGTAAGTTTTAACGTCATAGAATCTTCGTACGATGAGCAAAATAATCCGGTCTTTGTTGCGTGTGTTTCCGTTGGTGATATGGAAATAGGAACAGGAACAGGTTATTCGAAAAAAGAATCGCATCAGATGGCTGCAAAAGAAGCTATCCAACGGATTCGTGATGACAAGGCTCTTCAGCAAACCCTTATCAGTAATGCCAAGAAAGATACCGATGAAAAGTCATCGGAACCGAATGAAAATAATTTTGATGAACTGAGCGAAGAGTTTTTATCCGAACCTTAAGAAATTTGCTCATTTCAGCATTTATCGAACGCCAAAAGATATCCCCATTTTTCTCCCCTGAACAACCAAAGGAGTATCCGGGGCTACCAATCGAAGTTTTCCTGCTACTTCTTTAAGAGGAACATCCGTAATTTCGTTTTTGATTTTAGCAACCATGCGTCCAAATTTCTTTTCGTGGATGAGTTGTACAGCATGACCTCCAAATAATGTTCCCAGATTGCGGTCGTATGGAGACGGCGACCCCCCTCTTTGTATGTAACCGAGTACAGTTTCACGAGTTTCGAATCCTGTTTGTTTTTCTATTTCCCGGGCAAAAAACATGGCCGGACGCTCCTTACTTTTAGGGATTTTTATGCCTTCGGCAACAGCAACAATAGAATATGCTTTTCCGACTTCCATTCGTTGTTTTATTTTTTCCAGAATCACTTCCATATCATAGCCTAATTCGGGAAGCAAAATAATGTCGGCACCTCCGGCCATACCGGCGTAAAGGGTTATCCATCCGGCGTGATGTCCCATCAATTCGATAACCATGACACGGCGGTGGGAGCTTGCCGTAGAATGCAATCGGTCGATGGCCTCCGTAGCAATGTTTACCGCCGAATCGAATCCGAAAGTAATATCGGTTCCGTATACATCGTTATCAATGGTTTTGGGTATCCCCACCACGTTTAATCCAAGTTTCGAAAGCATCCATGTGGTAAGTTGAGTGCCGTTTCCGCCGATACAAACCAGTCCGTCAAGATTCAATTCATGATAACATCTTTTTATTTGTTCCCGGTCTTTTTCGTCGGGAGAAGTAATCATTTTTCGGAAAACCTTTTCGCGTGTTGTTCCCAGAATGGTCCCTCCTAAATTAAGAATTCCGGATAGGGAGGAATCGGTAAGTTCGACAACATCTTTGTAAAGCAAACCTGTGAAGCCATTGAGAATCCCAATGACTTCCATGCCATAGTAATTGATGGCAGTTTTCCCGACGCCTCTGATTGTTGCGTTTATTCCGGGGCAGTCGCCTCCTGAACTAAGAATGCCAATTTTCATGTGTGTGAGTCATTTTTTTAATTCATCTCGCACAAAGGAAGTAAAAAAGGTCAAACGATGCTTTATAAAAGATGTTTTTTTTGACTGAAATTTTTTTGCTTTTTGCGTTGAAAATCACAGTTTGTTTTTTGCTTATTCGTTTACAGTTGTATCTTCGGGCAATAGAAGTTGTGCATCTTTATTGAAAAAGACTTTATATGCCCTGTGAACAAAGATCAGTACCGTGAATGCGACGCTGCCCAAAATACCCAGCATAATGGCAATTTGGTATTTGATGGCAACCAGCGGAGAAGTGCCCGAAAGGATTTGTCCGGTCATCATTCCGGGAAGGAAAACGAT
>JAAZMQ010000072.1 GCA_012798745.1 Bacteroidales bacterium | reverse complement strand
TCTTTTCGGTAATCCAATCCCCCGCTACGGCATTTTCCGTTTCATAATCGTTATAAGAAGGGATATACACTTTCACACGAATCTTATTCTGCCTAGTCAGATCAAATTTATAATCGGGCGCAGTAAAAGATAAATTGCTATAGAAAGCAGTCGTTTTTTGATAACGATATACTTTATTTGAGGTATTGATGGGTATAGGAGCCGGATTGTCGACAATGCCGCTTAACGGACCCATATCCTGAGTTACAAAATTAACAGTCAGCTTACCCGATTCAAAATCCTCGAATAAAGGCTTGGCTTTGGGCTCTTTGACTATGGGAGGTTCAGCAATATTCAGCTCTTCCAGACAATAGACAAAAATCCAATCTTGTCCTTCAACCTGATTATCAACCCGCAAAGCCATGACCTTATCCGTTTGATAAATTATTTCGTAATCCTGCGTACCACAATAATAACCCATGAAGGCATTTCCCGACAGAGTCAACACAGGATACTGTCCACTCTCATCAATAGAAAAGGTGTAAGAGCCTCCTTCATAAGGGAAAAAGACATCATCGCCACTTGAGCCTGTCACATTAAATCCTCCTATGGTAGCAGCTGAAGCCTTTCGTCCATATCCTTCACCTGCAGTTTCAATTATCAAACGAGCACCTTCTTGAATAAAAGTAAACCTGAAATCATACAATTTCCAATCTTTTTTTTCATTTGGCGGTGCTCCCCACCATTCCTGAGAATAACTATTGCGAGGTCCCAAACCCATATGTCCTTTAATATCAAACCCGGTAGCTTCTGCAACTTCTTTCGTGAAATTGTTGTATTGATCAAAAACCCATGTTTTTCCCTTGGGGTTATCAATTCCTCCGGTCAGATTCACGTAGGCAGGTGTACTTATTAATCCGAAATCATCCTCTTCAATATGAATCACTTCGCTTCTAGATGCGGAAGAACCATCTGCACCATAAAGAGTAAGCGTAACCGTATAATCCCCTTTCATTGGATAAGAACCTGTTACTTTATTTCCCCTTGCCGTAGAACCGTTTCCCAAATCCCACACAGCAGTAACCGGAGAATTTACCTTCGAAGTATTTGTAAAAATAATCACATTATTGCTAGTGGGGGAAGGTGCTTGAGAAAAAGATACAATATCGGGGGTAACCGTACCCAATTCACCCAATGAATATTTATCATCTTCTTGAGGACTGCATGCTGCAAACATAATGGCTGACAGCAGCACCCAAAATCCTTGTTTAAATATGTTTCTCATAATTGTTTATTCTTTAAATATAGAAATGGTTATTTCCAATTTCCATTCTGTTTTAATTCAAACTCTGTTCCTTTCGTTTTTTCCATCTCACCTTGCGGAATAGGTAAATATTTCATCCACTCTTCAAAAGTACGCACGGAATTATGTTCCGATTCGTCCTCCGTTAAAACAGTAGGAGCATCACCCCAACGTACCAAATCCCAAAAACGCATACCCTCTCCTAAAAATTCCCGACGACGTTCCAATTTAATGTTCTCATCGGTTGCCTGAATAGGACTAACACCGGCACGTTCACGAATCTGATCCAAACAAGCTTGAACGTTGACACCATCTACTTCAGACTGTCCATGCATTTTTACTAATTCCACATAATTCAACAATGTTTCAGCATATCGGAAGATGCGTAAATTGTTGCAATAATTTAAATCGACATCTCCGGGAGGAGGATTATATCCAACACGAGCCGCATACTTGCGTTGAAACAAACCGGTGTTTTGGAAACGAGGCGTGTAAAGTCCGTCATCCCACTTATTGATAGATCCGTCTCGACGTTTATCGCCTTGCTCATACATATCATAAGCTGCCTGACGAACCGGTCCGAATCCCCAACCACCTTTAAATATACCGTCGGGATCTTTCAAATCTGCCGGTGAAATAAAAGCAGGCAAATTGGTTCCGTAACCTGACCATGCATTCCCCCAACTTTTCCCTTCAGGGAGTTGGTTACTTTCAAAAATCGATTCTTTACAGAACTCGTTCTCATCTTTCCACATGGCATCAAAATCTTCAAACAATTCATATTTACCACTTTTAATGATAGTTGCCATATCGTTTGTGATTTGAGGATATCGGGATTCGTCTTTTTGATAAAGAACCACCCTTGCCCTTAACATTAATGCAGCAGCTCGCGATACGCGCCCCAAATCGTTCCCTGTAGTTTCCATAGGAAGGCGACCTTCAACGCAGGCAAAATCTACGTCCTTCATGATTTTATTGTAAATAGAATCGGCCGGTAACTGTTTGGCCATATAAGGAGGATCGGAAAGAGGTTCTTCAAAATAAGGAATATTGCCCCAAAATTTCCACAACAAATGCACATAATATGCTCGCAGAAAATGAGCTTCTGCTTTAAATTGTTCCAATTTTTCCTCTTTTACACCCACAGCATTATCGCAAGAAATAATCACATTGTTGCAACGAGCCAAACCTGTGAAATAAATACTCCATAATCCATCGAGAGTAGAAGCTGCAGTAGAGGTAAATTGAGATAACTTGTAAAGTTGTTCCTGGTCTCCTGCACTCCCTCCTCCCTTGTAAAGATCATCCGAACGAAGGTCCGACATCAACAAAACGGCATTGTAATTATAATTGGCATAGCTATCAAACAAAAGAATTTGATATGCCGAAGCAAGATTTGACAAAATTGAACCTTCGGTTGCAGTGCCTCCAGCCTCCAATTTTTCAGTTGAAGAAGCCGTTAAAAAATCGTCACTGCAAGAAGTTATTGAAAGCATACCAATCAAAACCGCTGTTATGATAGATAGTAATATACATTTTTTCATATTTTCATTTTATTAATTGGTTAAAAAGATATATTTGCACCGAGATATAGGGTTCTTGATTGAGGATAAACACCTCGGTCAACCCCAATCCTTGTATAATCTCCGGTAGCAACTTCGGGATCGAATCCGTCATAACCGGTAAAAGTCAAGAGGTTTTCAGCCGAAATATATATTCTTAATTGCTGAATCGCTATTTTTTTTGTCCACATGGCCGGTAAAGTATACCCGAGCTGTGCAGTTTTTAAACGCAGGAAACTGCCATTTTTAATGTAAAGATCAGAAGAACGCCAGTTGCCGTTGGGATCTGCACTGCTCATACGCGGAATTTTATTTGAAGTTCCTTCCCCATGCCAGCGCTGAAGTATCCAGGATGGACGATTCATTGCCGGAATGTCGCCTCGCATCGAAAAGTCGAACATGTCATTCCCTGCAGTTCCCTGGAAAAATAAATTCAAATCAAATTTCTTCCATTCTGCTCCTAATGATAATCCAAAAGTCCAATCGGGCATACCCTTTCCGATTTTTGTTTTATCATTATCATCAACCACTCCGTCGCCGTTAAAATCCACAAAACGAACATCTCCGGGTTGTGCCTTCGGCTGGTATTTTTGCCCCTTAGAATTCACATATGCATCAACTTCTGCTTGATTCTGAAAAATTCCGTCCGTTTTATATCCATAGAAGAAAGGCCATACTTCACCGTTTTGTCCTTTGATAAAACTTCCTAATCCGGAAGCACCCGCAGTTTCATAAATGGCTTCGCCGGATGCCGTACCAAGTTTTATCAATTTATTCCTCAAATAGGAAGCATTTGCCGAAATATTATACCTAAAATCGCCAACCACTTGTTTCCAACCCACTTCAAATTCGAGTCCCCAATTTTCCATATTCCCCACATTGCCTATGGGAGCACCCTGTCCCACATAACTTGGAATAGGCTGATCCATTAACATTCCATTGGTTTTCTTCTTAAAATAATCGAAACTAAAAGTAAGAGCAGTTCGCAAAAAATAAGCATCAAAGCCCAGATTGGTTTGTTCCGACGCTTCCCATTTTACACTCGGATTAGGTAAAGCCGACGGTGAAGTTCCATATTGCATAGTCCCTGTTTTTGTTCCCGTAGCTACAGAATAGCCACCGCCGAAATAGTAATTTTGTCCTCCATCCATCAATGAGGTATAACGAAAATTTCCGATATTTTCATTCCCATTTTTACCCCAACTGAAACGAAGTTTAAGCGCTTCGATCCAATCAGGATGATTATCGATTAAAAACGGCTCGTTTAACACATTCCATCCTACCGATACAGCGGGAAAAATTGCCCATTTATTGTTTGGGCCAAATCTGGAAGAACCATCACGACGAACGGTTGCCTGCAACATATAACGTTCGGCATAATTATAATCCACTCGTCCAAAATAAGAAGCCAATGACGTAAAATCAAATCCTCCGGTTCCCCCATAAATACGTTCCTTGTCGCGATCGGCTGTTGCTGCATTTATGGTTGCCAGCTTGGGATCGGTTCCCAATAAATCATAATCGCTGCCACCCAATTGGCGATAAGTATATTTTTGAGCCGATTGCCCCAATACAAATGTCAAATTATGTATATCCGAAAATATTTTATTATACGTAAATACGTTTTCAACCTGCCATTTAAATCCCCGATTCATTTGACTCCATACGGAACTCTGATTTACATACTTACCCTGGGTAGCCAAAAAATAGGGAAATTCATACCCATCATCACCCCAAAAAGCAAGATCAAAACCATAACTACTCTTGAATTTTAAACCGGGTAAGATATCTACTTCTCCCCAAAATGTTCCCACAAATTTATCTGAATTCCATCGGTCTGACCGAGGTTGATTCAACATAGCCACAGGATTAGCAATTTCCTGAAAACCTGCCGGAGGAATCGAAAACACTCTTCCTTTTTTATCTGTGACTGCATACGGATGAGCAGCCAAAATAGCAGAAATCGGTTGAATATCCGGATCATCTGAAGTCTCCGGAGCATAAACAGGGATACGCGGATTGAATGCCAACGCACTTCCTAAAACGGAACCATATTCAGAATTAGTTTCAATGCCTGTAGAATTATCTCTTGAATAACCAACATTTACCCCAACTCTTAACTTATTAAAAACACTGCGCTCTTTATCTTCAAATACATTATAGGTCGAATTTGTTCGCAAACTCCATCTTTCATAATTAGATTTCCCGTAATTCCCTCCTACAATACCATCTTGATCATAATATCCCAAAGAAAGAAAATAAGATATTTTCTCGGAATTTCCACTCAAACTGAGTTGGTGAGCTTGAACAGGAGCATCGTAATTGAAAGTTTCATCTTGCCAATCTGTTCCTTTTCCTGCCTTAGTAATTTGCTCTTTGGTATATCGCGGTAAATTTCCATCGTTAATCTGAGCTTCATTCATTATGACCATATATTCTAAGGCATTTAATACCGATTTTTTCTTCCATGGATTCTGCCATCCATAGTTAAAATCATAATTAATAACATGCTTCCCCACACCTTTTACAATACCTTCACCTGTCTTCGTAGTAATAAGAATCACACCATTTGCTGCTCGAGCACCATAAATCGCAGCCGATGCTGCATCTTTAAGTATTTCTACTGACTGAATATCCACCGGATTCAAATAGTTGATGCCGCCATCAACCGGCATGCCGTCAACAATATAAAGGGGATCACTATTATTCACAGTGCCAATGCCGCGAATGCGTACTTTGGATTCGGCTCCGGGATGACCCGAACTCTGAGTTATTTGGACACCCGAAACTTTACCCTTTAAAACATCCTCTATTCGAGAAGGCCTCGGAACATCCAATTCTTCTGCTGTAACCCTGCTGATGGCGGCGGTTACAACACTTTTCTTTTGGAGACCATAGCCTATTACTACCAACTCGTCCAATACTTTCACTTCTTCTTCCATCCTAACGTTCAATGTAGTAGGCTCTGTAATCGTAAATTCTTGGTCGATGTAACCGAGATAAGAAAACCGAACAACAGAACCTTTCGGAACCGATAAAACATAATTGCCATCAATATCGCTTATGGTACCAATTGTTGTTCCCGGCACAAAAATATTGGCTCCGATAATGGGCTCGCCATTCACATCCGTCACTTTTCCTCTTATTTGCACCTGATCTTGCTGTTGACTTTGTCGATTTTCAGCAACTTCCATTTTTACAGGCAGCTCAAAAATGTAAATTTTGTTGTCTTTAATCTCGTAGCCGATGTTACGAGGCAGTAACAACTCATCCAATACCTGAGTAAGTTCAGCATCGGTTACACGAATGGTTACCCGTTCGTTAAGGTTTACCACCTCCTTGCTGTAAGCCAAAGTGTAATCTGTTTGCTCGGTAATACTCTCCAACACCGTTTTTAAGCTTTTTCGGTGGAAATCTAAACTTACTTTTTGCGCTGAACTTACACTAAAGCTGAACGCCAAAAGAAAGAGCAGAATAACCGTACGCTTCTTGTAAAGAATTCTTCTCATGGTTTGTTAATGTATTAAAAATTAAACATATAGATAAAATTGATCTTGTTTTTCTCTTCAAATTACTTACGCTTTAAATCAAATTATTTTTTAACAATTTTGGTATTATTTATAATATTGACACCGATAAGAGAGAAAAGGATGAGTTAAAGAAACATAAATTCAGAAGAATATCTATTTTCTTCTGAAGCAAAGACTGGAAAATAAAAATAAACGATTCTTTAAGGCCGGCGGAGAGTCACCAGAATTTTATCTTTTTGAAAAGTGAATTTCACGGGGGCGATTTTTTCCAATTCCCCAACAATATCGGTAATCGCCGTTTGACGAGTAGAGATCGTATACGAATACCGTAATGCTTTCTCATCTTGTATTTCGAAAGAAACATCGTATCTTCTTTCCAACATGCGAAGAACTTCTTCGAGGGGAGTATCATGAAAATAAAACACATTATTTTTCCATAGCGAAAGATTGGTTGATTTTGAAAGATTCCGAACCACCGATTCCCCATTCGTTTTATGGTAAACAAGCTGCTGACCGGGTAGAAGAGCATACTGATTGCCGGATGTTCGAAATTCTATTTTCCCCTCATCCAATACCACTTCTATTTTATCTTCATCTTCGTAAGCCTTCACGTTAAAAGAAGTGCCTAACACTTTTACACCAACATTCCCTGCATGAACAATAAACGGACGCCTTTTTGCCGGAGTAACATTAAAATAGGCCTCACCTTCGACATATACCTGCCGTTTGGTCAACCCAAATTTTCTAGGATAGCGTATTTTGGTATCGGCGTTAAGATAAACATCGCTTCCATCCTGAAAAAGAATTCGGGCACTCTCACCCTTAGGTATATAAATTTCGTCATAGGGAGATTTACCAAAAAGGTCGACTTGCGAATTCAAATAAATACCGAATCCGAACAATATAACAAAAGGAATAATAAGGGCTGCAATCCGACGTGAAAGCCGAACCAACCTTTTTTGGCGGATTTCTTTATTGATTCTCGATAAGATAATTTCCGATTGAAGAGGTGAAATCGTTTTTTGACCGGGGAACTCTTCATCCATCAAATACATATCTCGGTCGATCATATCCGACAAAAAGTGTTGCCCTTCGATCGTTGAAGAAAACCACTCTACAACACATCGAGCATTTTCTTTGGACGATGAACCATCGATTACCTTTTTTATTGTTTCCTTTCCGGACAAATTCATGAAATTATTACTCTTTTATTGAATAGACACACAAATCATGAAAAAATATGAGTTAAAAAATATTTTTTTTTCAAAACAACATTAATTTCATCTTGCGAAAATAATCTCGAAGCATTTTTATAGCTTCCTGGTAATGCGATTTAACGGTATGAATAGAAATGCCCATTCGGTCTGCAATTTCCTGATTACTAATACTTCCTTCCATTTTCATTTTGCAGATTTCTTTTTTTCGATTGGGAAGCTTCTCGATACCTTGTTCTAGTATTTCCGATAATTGCATTTCTTCGAGCAGCGTTGAAAAATCGTTACCATCCGAAATCTCTTCTTGTGCATTTACATAATTTATCGAAACCATTTTTTTGTTATCACGAAAATAATTCAGAATATAATTTTTGGTCATGGTGTAAAGATAATTTTTTAGATTAATCTCTATCTCGATGTGTCGGGTACTTTCCCACAATTTTACAAATACATGCTGAACGGCTTCTTCTGCCGCTTCAACATTTTTCAGGTAACGCAACGCCAACGAATACAACTAGGAATGATATTTGTGATATACCACCACAAAGGCATCTTTGTCTCCTTTCTT